>CAMEQB010000072.1 GCA_945932505.1 uncultured Spirochaetales bacterium | reverse complement strand
TTTCCTTACACTTACCACAACCAGTACATTTCTTTTTATCTATTAGATATACTCCACTGGAGTTTTGAGTTATTGCACCCTCTGGGCATACTGATGCACACTTACCACATTGGATACATACACTTGGCTTATAATCTTTTGTCTTTCTTACAGCCAAGAGAGAAAGAGTAGGATCGGGTGTCTTATGGAATGTTAGGGCGCAGGCTCTCATACACTCTCCGCATCCTATACAACGGGAACTTGGATTTACGAAGAGTCTCTTTCCTTTCTTGGAGAGTACCTTCTTTGGAAATGGTTTTATTTCATATGGAGTATTCTCCAATGGAAGCTTGTTTCTCTCTATTCCATCCAGTCTTCTATAAGCGTTGGCAATGGCAGGAGCTGTTGGAATACATGTTATTTCTCCAACCCCTATGGCTCCGGAAGCTACTCCTAGTCCCTCTTTTTCAATGATCTTTGCTTCAATTGGAGGTAATTCATCTGCCCTGAAGAGGCCTAAAGACGCGTATTTTTCTATAGGTTTACAGTTCTCTAGTCTATATCGCTCTCTTAGGGCATATCCCATACCCATAACTACTCCGCCTTCAATCTGACCCTCGAGTGAGAGTGGGTTGATGGCTTTTCCCACATCATGGGCGGCAACCATCTTCTTTATTTTTCCACTTACCTTATCGAGGACGCAGAGCTGAGTGGCGTAGCCGTAAGCTACATGTGAGACAGGGTGGGGAAGAGGAGCGCCAAGTTTATCTGTCTTACCAAGGTACTCTGCGTAATACTCTTCTCCTTCCATATCCTCCAGCGTCTTGTTTTCCAATTCTTTCTTCAGCAATAGTGCAGCTCTTCTAGCAGCCTCACCTGTAATCGTCGTATGACGTGAACCTGAGGTGGTGCCGCTGTCCGGTGCAAAAGTATTTGCCTTCTCCACTTCAATATTGTCACCATCTACTCCGGAGATATCTGAAACAATCTGCTTTAGTACAGACCATAGACCTTGGCCGATACAGGATCCGGCACATTTTATGATTACTTTGCCTTTTTCTATCTTGAGGTTTACTCGTCCATAGTCAGGAAGTCCTACGCCTACACCTGCGTTTTTCATGGCACAGGCAATACCAACCACTTCATTTTTATCGTAGTCTTCTTTTACAGCTTCCAGAGTTTCTCTCAGTCCTGTTGATGGGTCTGCTATCTGTCCGTTAGGTAGTTCGTCTCCTGGTTTTATTGCATTTATGTACCTGATATCCCAACCGGAGATACCAACTTTCTCTGCTATTCTATCCAGAGCGCTTTCCAGACCAAAGCATGTCTGTGTTACACCAAAGCCTCTGAACGCTCCTGAAGGTGGATTATTTGTGTAATATGCATATCCGTCTATTTTAAAGTTCTGATAGTTATATGGGCCAGCGGCGTGAGTACAGGCTCTCTCCAGTACAGGTCCACAAAGGGACTGGTATGCCCCTGTGTCTGCTTCGACTTCTGCAATAACTCCTTTGATGCGTCCTTCTTTGTCTACGCCAATAGTAAGCTTCTCTCTCATTGGATGGCGCTTTGGATGGAACAATAGGCTCTCTTGTCTGGTAAGCTTCATCTTTACAGGTTTTTTCAAAAGGAAGGCGGCTAGGGCTGACAAGTGCTGTACGGTAACGTCTTCTTTACCACCGAATCCTCCACCTACAAGGCAGTTGAATACTTCTACCTTGTCATAAGGGAGGCCAAGCATTGGAGCTGTTTCATGCTGTGTGTCGAATACACCTTGGTCTGTAGAGTATATCCTGACTCCCTCTTCCGTCGGAAGAGAAAGAGCGCACTCAGGCTCCAGGAAGGCATGCTCAGTGTGGGGTGTGGTAAAGACAGAAGTATATGTATAATCTGATTCTTTGATAGCTTTCTCAGCGTCTCCTCGTGATATATGCCTTTCCTGAGCAATGTTTCCTTTGTATTCAGGATGGACAAGCACCGCCCCCTCTTTCTTTGCATCGTCTATAGATGAGATAAAAGGTAGTACTTCGTATTCGACTTTTATTAGGTTCTTGGCTTTATCTGCATGCTCGCGGGTATCGGCAACAACAAGAGCAATAGGGTCGCCAAGGAATCTTGTGACCTCTCCAACTCCTATCATCGCTTCCCAGTCTTTGACGATGTGACCCACCGTTTTGTTTCCAGGAATATCGCTGGCAGTAAATACAGCCACTACTCCCTCAGCCTTCTCTGCTTCTGTTTTGTCCAACGCCAAAAGCTTTGCTCTAGGATACTTTGATCTGAGAGCGACTGCATGAAGCATTCCGTCAACATAAAGGTCGTCTGGGTACTTTCCATAACCTAAGACTTTCTCGCTTACATCAGGCCTTTTTACTCTTGCACCGATTTTCCATTCTTCTTTCTCTTCATCGAGTCCCCCCTCTTTGAAGATTTTAGCTGCCAGTTTTATAGCCCCCACTATTTTTACATAACCGGTACACCTACATATATTGTTTCTGATTGCGTATCTTATTTCTTCTTCGCTCGGGTCTTGGACTTTGTCTAATAGTCCTTTTGCAGCCATAACCATTCCGGGAATACAGAAACCACATTGTACTGCTCCAGCCTTGCCGAAAGAGTAGTCGTAGACTTTCTTTTCCCAATCAGAAAGACCTTCTACTGTAAGGACAGAGTGGCCGTCAGCCATCTTTGTTGTCAGGGTACATGCCTTTACTGCTTCTCCATCAAAGAGAATAGTACATGTTCCACATGCTCCCTCGGAGCATCCGTCTTTAGCTGATGTGATTTTGAGGTCATCTCTTAGATAGCGTAAGAGAGACTTGTTTTCTTTTGTTTCTGTGATTTGTGAATTGACTTTTATTCTGAACATTGCATCGCTCCCTTCATCTGTGTCTTCCACGAAAAAAGGGGCCCCTTAGCTTCTGTCTGGCAATGGCAGCGGTCTGTGATACCCACCTATATAAGTAAGTATATATCAGATATTCCAGATGTCAAAAGAAAAAGCAACAATGTGCAACACGAACATCCGTAATGATCACCTTTAATACTTTGTCTGAGAGATAAAAATGGTTCACGAAGTAATTTGAACCTTTTATGAACGAATGAGCCATATTTAATAGATTACTTCGCGTAATGCGAAATAATCGTATGCTTTATAACAAATTGTGTATTTCATTGAATGAGAATGCGAGAAAGAATCTAAATTTCCTTTCTCATTATGTATTCTTCGTCAATGTCTTTGATTATTTCAAAACCCATGCTTTCATATATCGAAACGGCATAGTTTTCTTTTTGGCATGATAGAGAGATCGCTTTATATCCACACCTAGAAAGTAGAGAGATCATAGAAGAGAGTAGGCTTCTTCCTATGCCTTTTCCCCTGTAATCTTTCTCTACTGATATAATAAGAGATGGTGTCTCGTCATCAACATGGCCGTAGTCGTCCATAATTCTGACCCATACGGCACCCACGATAATGCCTTCTGATTCAGCTACAAGAATGTGATCGTCCCTCTCTTTTCCTAGGTTTTCTACGTAAACTTGTAGTTCCGGTTTATAGATGATATCAAAAGGAGGAGGAACTTCCCCTTTATGGACATAGATTGCAAGATAGAGGAAGCGGTCAAGTAGTTTGATCTCTTCCTCCTTTATTTCCCTAATAATATAATCCACGTTCTACTCGAGCTTTAGTACCAGTTCTTTTCTCTCTGTCTCAAGGTGTGTGTATTCCACACCTGCTGCATCCAGCATTCTTTTGCTGGCTATTGTAGCGTCACTGTCTTGATATTTGTCTGAGAGGTATACGATTCTCTTTATCCCGCTCTGGATTACAGCTTTTGCACACTCGTTACAAGGAAAGAGTGCCACATATAGAGTTGAGCCCTTAAGAAGAGAAGCATTGTTGCAGTTAAGGATCGCGTTTAGTTCTGCATGGCACACATAAGGGTACTTGGTTTCTCCCCATTCTCCTTCTCTTGCCCAGGGAAGTGTGTCGTCACTGCAGCCACGTGGAAAACCGTTATATCCCACACCAATGATCTTTTTGTCATCAGAGACGATGCATGCCCCTACTTGTGTATTGGGATCCTTGCTTCTCATAGAAGAGAGTACTGCCACTCCCATAAAGTATTCATCCCAAGTGATGTAGTCTTTTCTTTTTCCTGTCATATCCACCTCTTAGACAATTATGAAGTGTAAGAGGTGGAATAAGCAATTATTTTTTAGAAATCCTTTTTTCCCAGTATTTTAATGGAAATAAAGAAGGAGACTAGGTACATAACTAGTGAAGACACTATGATTAAAATAGAAATCAGAGCCGTAGAAAGAGTAATGTCTAGATTAGGTAAAAGCCACATCAATAATACGGCAGGCACCATATAGCAGAGAAGAAGTATTATTCTTGCCTTCTCTGATCCAAATTTGAGAGTGAGGGGGATAGTTGTTCCTCCGGAGAAGGATGTGAGTGCAAAGCCTGACAGCATGAGAATGCATAGGCTTTCCCATTCTATAGGTCTTTTGTAGATAATTGCCATCGCAACTTCCAAAATAAGTGATATCACTACAGCCGCCATGACAAGTAAAAAGAGGAGGATATATTTTTCTCCCACTATTGCCTTATTTCTTCCACTATCTGATATGGCACGGCGAAGAAAGTGTTCTCTCTCATCTATCGCCATGGTGGTAAGCAATAGAGAGGCTGCATATATCATGACGATTAAAGATGAGCCTTCGTCTTTAAAGAGAAAAGAGCATACCACAGCTACTACAAGCATTATCTTTGCGTATCTTTTGAGAGCGTTGAAATCTTTATATAAAAGAGCCTTGATCATTCTTCTTCCTCTCCTTTTGCAATCATTAAGAGTATTGATTCTATAGTTGCGTTATCCACACTTATATCTGGGTGCAAGGCTTTGAAACTCTCTCTGTCGGAAACTAGAAGATCTTTTGAATAAGGTCTTGTTCGCTCATATTTCACTCCCTCGTCTTTAGTGGAAGGGAAAGTCTTGTCTGTATGGGCTATGCCCCATTTCTCCTCCAGTTCATTGTGGTCTACACTGAGAACAAGTCTTCCTTTGTGGATAAATACTATCCTGTCTGCAATCTTCTCCAGGTCACTTGTAATATGAGAAGAGAATAGGATAGCTTTGTCCTCATCCATAACATATTCCTGGAATAGATCCATAAGCTCATCCCTTACTACCGGATCTAAGCTTGCTGTAGTTTCGTCGAGGATGATTAAATCAGGGTCATGGGAAAGACAATATGCTATCTCGGCTTTTGCCTTCATTCCCTTAGAAAACTCTCTCAGTCTCTTTCCTTCCGGTAGGGACAGTCTCTCTTTCAGAGAGTTCCATTTATCGCTATTCCAACTGGAGAAGAGGAGTTTCCCATACTTCTCAATATCTTTGATAGTGAAATCTAAAGGGAAAGAAGTGTCGTCATAGGCAAAGGCTAAGCGCTCTCTTTCTTGTGGTGTAAGAAGAGAAATATCTTTGTCTTTAAAGAGGATTCTTCCTCCAGTTTTTTCTATGATAGAAGATATACACCCTATAGTGGTGCTTTTCCCTGCTCCGTTTTCCCCTACAAGGGCTGTTATTTCTCCCCCATTTATAGAGAGATTAATGTCGCAGAGGGAGAAGGATGAGTAGTTTTTTCTAAGATTCTTTGTTTCTAGAATTGTCATTTGCCACCTCGCTTTCAAAGTGCTTTTCAAATAGTGCAATGACTTCTTCTTTTCCGATTCCGCCTCTCTTTGCCTTTTCAGTTGCATCTTTTACAGCTTCTTCTACAAGAGAGAGGTTTTTCTCTTTCAGTACAGATTCCTTTATGTCGCTGACGAAGGTTCCCCTGCCGACGCCAGTTGTAATGAACCCCTCTCTTGAGAGATTCTCATAGGCTTTCTGTACAGTAATGACGCTGACTCTCAAATTCTTGGCAAGAACTCGCATTGAAGGAAGGGGAGTCCCTGATACGAGCTCTCCTGTAAGAATCTGATTTTTGATCTGATTCTCAATCTGAGAATAAATGGCGTCATCTGACGAATTGGAAATAAATAGAGTCATTGCTTCCTTAAATTGTACTTATTGAATAAGTACATTATATACACTTAAACGAGGTAGTCAACAAGAAAGGCCCACCCTTTTGAGGTGAGCCCTATTGATTTAGGCGAAATTAGCCTAAGAGTGGTTGGAGAGACTGGAGCATTCCAGGAACAACAGCCAACAGTGTTCCTGCTGCAACAGCACTTCCGATGACTCCTGCAACGTTTGGTCCCATTGCATGCATCAAGAGGAAGTTCTGGCTGTCTGCTTCCTGTCCAACCTTAGATGCTACACGCGCAGCCATAGGGACTGCAGATACACCTGCAGCTCCGATAAGTGGGTTGATAGGATGCTTTGGATCCAGCTTGTTCATAAGCTTTGCCAAGAGAACACCACCTGCTGTACCGATTCCGAATGCAATCATACCAAGTAGGAGGATACCAAGTGTCTCCAGGTTGAGGAATCTGTCGGCAGCCATCTTTGATCCAACTGAGAGACCAAGACAGATTGTGACGATGTTCATCAATGCGTTCTCCATAGTATCTGCAAGTCTGTTGATGACTCCACACTGCTTAGCCAAGTTACCGAACATCAAAGCACCGATAAGTGGAGCTGCAGAAGGAAGGAGGATGGCACAGATTGTGATTACCATGATAGGGAAGATGATCTTTTCTGTCTTTGAAACAGGTCTGAGCTGAGACATTCTGATCTTTCTTTCCTTTTCTGTAGTAAGCATCTTCATGATAGGTGGCTGGATTACAGGAACCAGTGCCATGTATGAGTATGCTGCTACAGCGATGGAACCAAGGTATGCTGGAGCAAGACGTGAAGTTACATAGATGGCTGTAGGACCGTCAGCGCCTCCGATGATACCGATTGAACCAGCGACAGCGAGGTCGAAGTTGATTCCAGGGATGAAGGAGAGTAAGAGAGCTCCAATGAGAGCTGTGAAGATACCCAACTGGGCGGCAGCTCCCAAAAGGAGAGTCTTAGGGTTGGCAATGAGTGGACCGAAGTCTGTCATTGATCCTACACCCATGAAGATGAGAATAGGGAAGAGACCTGTCTCGATACCTGCATCGTAGAGAATCTTGATAAAACCTGCAGCTGCATGAGTGCTTGTAGGGTCTACGCTTGCAATGTATGCGTATGGGATGTTTGAAAGAATACATCCCATTCCAATTGGAATCAGCAACAGAGGCTCAAAACCTTTTTTGATAGCCAAGTAGAGAAGAAGGAAGCCAACGAGGATCATGACTGCCATGCCCCATCCCTTCTCCTCATGGATAAAGCCGTAGAGTCCAGTTGTAATCCACAGCTGATATAGTCCGTTAAGTATGTCGTTCATTACAATTATTCCTTACGCGATAGTCATGATCACATCGCCACCCTGGAGCTGGTCACCCTGGTTGACGCTGATGGATGCAACAGTTCCGTCACATGGAGAGTAGATTTCATTTTCCATCTTCATAGCTTCCATGACACAGAGAACCTGATCCTTCTTTACAGTGTCGCCCACCTTGACATTGAATCTGAGGGCAAGACCTGGCATTGGAGCTGTGATTGCTGTTCCACCGTTTGCTGCTGGAGCCTTTGGAGCCTCTTCAGCCTTTGGAGCTTCCTCAACAACTTCTTCAACTACTGTTCCGCCGATTGTCATGAGTACGTCACCAGCCTGAAGCTGAGCACCCTGAGTTGCAACGATAGCAGAGATGACGCCATCACATGGAGCATAGATTTCATTCTCCATCTTCATAGCTTCCATGACACAGAGAACCTGATCCTTCTTTACAGTGTCGCCCACCTTGACATTGAATCTGAGGGCAAGACCTGGCATTGGAGCCTTGACTTCTGTGCTGCCTGTAGTCTTTGTGACCTTCTT
>CAMEQB010000071.1 GCA_945932505.1 uncultured Spirochaetales bacterium | reverse complement strand
AATATTTTTAAGTTCAGGACTTATAGAGAACATTATAAAAAGTATCTAGGATGATCATTCCCAAAAGAGCCTCCAGAACAAAAAAAGAGGCTCTTTTATTATTCTTTAGAGTGTTTCATCACACTTTTCAAGGACAAAGGATAGAATTTATACTCGCCAAGCCTACCTCCGAAAATTACATCCCCTTCGACGTGACACCTCTTGACGAGGATAAGACACTTGTTCCCCTGTCAGTACTCTTTACAGATGAAAAAAAATAGTACTTTATAAATAGAATTCTCTTTCATTTTTCGTTTTTGAATGTGTTTATTGTATCATGCTTATAGATAATAGAAACTCTTTCAACCAAAATAGGCCTTAAATGTTTCCTATTGTTGCATTCTTCTCTTTTTAACTGTATAAAGAGATAGTAGCAATAAAACTGTACTTAGTCTGTGGGGAGGCTATTACTTGAATTCGGTGTTTCAATATCCATCCGACCTTACTCTTACTTCAATAGGAAGTAAAGAAAAGCCTTTTTATTCTTTTGTAAAGAGAGCTTTCGATATAATAGTCTCCTTAGTAGCCCTAATCATCCTCTTTATTCCTTTTTTGATCATTGCCCTGATCATATTCATTGACGACCCGAAGGGATCTCCCTTCTATGTCTCGGAAAGAGTAGGAAAAAGAGGAAAGACATTTAAGATGTACAAGTTCCGATCTATGGTAATCGGAGCCGAAGACATGCTGGATTCATTGATGAAAGACAATGATAAAGACGGGCCGGCGTTTAAGATGCACGATGACCCGAGAGTAACAAAGATTGGACACTTCTTAAGAGAGACAAGCATAGACGAACTACCACAGCTTTTGAATGTATTTCTTGGCTCAATGTCACTTGTAGGCCCAAGACCTCCAATCATGAAGGAAGTAGTCCAGTATTCAAGAGAAGACCTGAAGAGGCTTCTTGTAAAACCTGGCCTTACTTGTATCTGGCAGACTAGAAAGAAGAGGGATGATGTTCCATTTAAAGAGTGGGTTACAATGGATGTAGAGTACATTCAGAAAAGATCCGTCTTGATGGACTTAAAGCTTATCTTCAAGACTTTTTCTGTCATGCTGACAAAACAAGGAACATAAAAGTCTGCAGCTAAAGCAGTTTTAGGTCTTATTTACTGGATTATTTTTAATCCAGACCATATTATTCTATGTCCTCCTTAGTCAGTTCACCGTATCGGCGTAATATCATGCTCAACACCAGAAATGTCCGTCGCCATACCAGTGCTTTTAGTTTGCAAACTTATCAAATATCATAAGTCTACTCGCTCTTCCGTATTGGGTCAGTGTAAGTTTAAAACCTTTGAGTAGATATCAACAATTTATCCCCTGCTGTTTTGATAAGTACACATCAATGAAACAATTAGTTTCTGAGGATACTTATAAAAGCATGTTTTCTATAACCCTAAGGTGCAAATATCAATATTACTAGAACTTTTTCCCATAACCGATTGAATTAATATTCTATATTTCCTATTGTAAATCTCTATGAGCGAAAAAGAAGAAAAGAAAGAAAATATAATGGGAACCTTGGGCATTACACGTCTTATTATGAAGATGTCCTTGCCTTTGATGAT
Source organism: uncultured Spirochaetales bacterium (assembly GCA_945932505.1). Lineage (GTDB taxonomy): Bacteria > Spirochaetota > Spirochaetia > Sphaerochaetales > Sphaerochaetaceae > Ornithospirochaeta. The sequence continues at coordinate 6,412 of CAMEQB010000071.1, read as the reverse complement.
CAGTATGCTGATCCAGGCACTCTACAACATAGTAGACTCTATGTTTGTAGCACGCGTCTCAGAGACAGCGCTTACAGCCGTCTCCCTTGCTTTCCCTCTTCAGAATCTTTTGATAGCATTCGGTGTAGGAACAGGAGTCGGTATGGCATCATATCTCTCAAGAAAACTTGGAGAGAAAGATACAGAGACAGCTACAAAGGCTGCAGGTAACGGCATAACCCTTGCGGTAATCACTTGGATCCTCTTTGCCATCCTTGGCCTAACCATTGTCAAGCCTTTTATGGCTCTATTTACCGATGATGCCGAACTTCTTGGCCTTTCCACAAGTTACTCTGAGATTGTCATGATATTCTCATTCTTCATGCTTCTATCAATGATGAATGAAAGAATACTTCAGGGAACCGGTGACAGCTTTTCAAGTATGCTCAGTCAGATGACAGGAGCCATCACAAACATAATTCTGGACCCTGTCTTTATCTTTGTATTCAAAATGGGAGTAAATGGAGCGGCAATTGCTACAGTAATCGGACAAGCTGTAGGCTGTGCAGTATCACTATATTTCGTAATAAGAAATAAATACATAAAGATAAAACCACAGCATCTGAAGCTTGAAAAGAGAATGGTTGCATCAATCTACTCTGTGGGAGCTCCTACAATCATCACAAATAGCATAGGAACAGTAATGACAGGAGCCATGAACGCCATACTAATCGGCTTCAGCACAACTGCAGTCTCTGTATTCAGCGTCTACTTTAAGCTCCAGTCATTTGTGTTCATGCCTATATTCGGTCTCTCTTCAGGTATGGTTCCAATTATTGCATACAACTATGGAGCAAGAAAAAAGAAGAGAGTCATGTCTACTATCTACATAGGAACTATCATTGCAATAGGAATTATGGTAGTGGGAACTATTGTCTTTAATCTATTTCCAGAAGCTCTTCTTTCTCTTTTCTCAGCAACAGAAGAGATGTATAGACTTGGAGTCCCTGCCCTTAGAATTATATCCCTCTGCTTTGTTTCAGCTGCCATCTCTATTGGCTTAGGCTCCTCTTTCCAGGCCACAGGTTATGGAATAGGAACAATGATAGTCTCTATATCCAGGCAGCTCTTAGTATTGATCCCTACTGCCTATATAATGGCAAAGCTTGTCGGCATAAACGGCGTATGGTTTTCTTTCATCATCGCCGAGGCTGTGGGTCTTGCTGTATCTCTTATCTTGTTTATCAAGGTATACAAAACAAGAATCAAACCCATTGGGGAAAAAGAAGTCATCAGCGAGTAATAGCCATTCTTTCGCAACTAGCCATCTCTATAAAACGGAGATGGTTTTTTACTTATAGAACCTCCATGGATGGATAAAGAACGAATAATCGCCCTCTAACCTCAAAAACTAACGCTATGCATAAAAATTCATCCTATCTTTCGTTTTATGAGTACATATCCATTTGTTAGATTAGTAACACTTTTAATAACAAAATATGCAATAAATATTTTATTTATAAACAATTAATCTAAGAAATAGCTATAATTTAAAAATAGAACAATTAAAAAAATACAAAATTTTCTGTATTTTTATTCATAAACTTATTGACCCATTTGAATAAAGATACTATTGTATGCCCATCAAACACAAAAAACTCCCAAAAGGATAAAGGAAGAATCGAAAAATGAAAAAACTAATTGCAGTCGCTCTTATAACAATGGCTATTCTCGCTCCTATTTTTGCTAATGGAGCAAAAGAAGAAACAAGTGGTGAAACAGTATTCACAGTAGCTTCATCTTGTGACTATCCTCCACTTGAATACATTGATGACAATGGAAACATGGTAGGCTATGAAATTGACCTCTTGAACGAAATTGCAAAGGTAACAGGAGTCAAGTTCGAGATCTATAATGTAGCTTTCGACGGTATCATCGCAGGTATCCAGGGGGGACAGTATGATATCGGAGCTAGTGGTTTCACAGTAACAGAAGACAGAGCTCAGGTCGTAAACTTCACAGAGCCAGACGGAGCATTCACACTCTCAATCGTTACACAGATCGGAACAGAAGGTCTTGTAGACGAAAAGAGCCTTATCGGAAAGAAGGTCGGTGTACAGATCGGAACAACATGCCAGTTCGCTTGTGAAGAAGCAGGCCTCACAGTATCTGCTTACGACGAAGCTCCATCTGCAATCCTTGACCTTGCAAACGGCAATATCGATGCTGTCGTAATCGACAACGTAGTTGCAAACGACTTCGTATTTAATAACGAAAGCTACGCAAAGGTTCTTAAGATCTCTGGATCTTTCTCAAACGAAGACATAATGGCTATCGCAGTCTCCAAGAAGAAGCCAGAAGCCCTCAAGGTTATCAACGAAGGTCTCAAGGTCCTCAAAGAGAATGGAAAGATGGAAGAACTCAAGGCTAAGTATAACTTCTACTTCTAATTTACAAAAAGGTATATTACAGGCCAGAGGGATGTTCTCTCCCCTCTGACCTTATTTAATTCAGGTGAAAGAAATGGAACAGGATAACTTTAAAAGCGTCTCTGAGATAAAAAGCAAAGTGGTCTCAGTGGACAATACCGAGTCAAAGAAAGAACCGACAGTCATTACAATGACAGACGGTGTCTTGATTCCTAAAAAAAGCAACAAACACTTGGTGACTTCATGGAGACTGACATTCTTCGGTGCTCTTATTCTTTTAATCTCTCTATGTGTCTTTAAAAAAGATGTATATTGGAAGATATTTATTTATGTAATTACAGGTCTCCCTACAACCTTCGAATGCACTGTCTTCGCCATCTTTGGCGCCATCTTGATAGGTATTGCAACAGGCCTCGGTTCATCATCCAAAAACAGAGTGATCAACCAGATTTGCGGAGTATATGTAGAACTTATCAGAGGAATTCCACTCTTGGTACAGTTAATGTTCCTCTACTACGCTTTGGGTGCTCTTATCCACATTGACGGAATCGTAGCAGCCATTGTAGCCCTCTCTATCTGTTTCGGCGCATACATGGGCGAAATCATAAGAGCAGGAATCCAGTCTATTCCAAAGGGACAGACAGAAGCTGCAAGAGCTTTGGGACTCTCAAAGAGCCAGACCTTCTTCTCAATAATACTCCCTCAGACTATTAAGGTTGTCCTCCCTGCAATTGGAAACGAGTTCATCTCAATGCTCAAGGACTCTTCCCTAGTATCAATCCTTGCTCTTTCAGATATTCTCAAGAGAGGTAGAGAGTATATTTCAAGGACATTCCTTTCATTGCAGACAATGCTTGTGGTAGCACTGATCTACCTCATCCTCACTCTTGTTCTCTCGAGACTTGTAGGTCTCATGGAGGAGAGGCTCCACAAAAATGGCTAAGATAGAAATTAAAAACGTATATAAAGACTATGAGAATAATGACGGCACTATCCTTCATGCCGTAAAGAATGCCACACTTACTGTCAATGACGGTGAAGTCGTGGTAATAATCGGACCATCTGGAAGTGGTAAGTCCACTCTCTTGAGAACTGTCAATGCTCTGGAAAAAGCTCAGAGCGGATCAATATTAATCGATGGCGTAGACATAATGGATCCAAAGACAGATATCAGAAAGATAAGAGAAGAAGTTGGAATGGTATTCCAGTCATTCAACCTCTTCCCTCATCTTACAGTCCTTGAAAACATCGTCCTTGCTCCAATGAAAGTAAAAAAGATGTCCAGAAAGGAAGCAGAAGCACTTGGAATGAGGCTTTTGAAGAGAGTCGGTCTTGAAGAGAAGGCAAAACAGAAGCCAGGTCAGCTTTCAGGTGGCCAGCAGCAACGTGTCGCCATCGCAAGAGCCCTGGCAATGCAGCCAAAGGCAATGCTCTTCGATGAGCCGACTTCCGCACTGGATCCGGAGATGATCAAAGAAGTATTGGATGTAATGATGGAGCTTGCCAAGGACGGCATGACAATGCTTCTTGTCACTCATGAAATGGGATTTGCAAAAGCTGCAGCCAATAAGATTGTATTTATGAGTGATGGAGAAATAATCGAGACAGGTACCCCTGACGAAATGTTTAAGAATCCGAAAACACAAAGAGCGAAAGATTTCTTAGATCATATCCTTTAATTTTCATCCCCTCGCCTGAGGGGATGAACCATTTAGAACGCCCAATCTCCGTTACGGAATACTGGAACTATCTTCCCATCTTTTGTCTTGGCATCTATATCGAGAGTATCGGAGCCAATCATAAAATCTACATGTATGATAGATTCATTGACGCCCTCTTCCTTACACTTCTCTTTGCCCTTCTCTTCGTATCCTCTTACACAGTTGTCGAAGCCGGCACCAAGAGCAAGGTGACAAGTTGCATTTTCATCAAAAAGAGTATTGTAGAAAAGAATACCTGACTTTCTGATCGGAGATTTGTTTGGAACAAGAGCACACTCGCCAAGCTTACTTGCTCCTTCATCCATATCCAATATTTTCTGGAGAATCTCTTTATTCTTTTCCGCCCCACACTCCACGGCCTTTCCATTTTCAAAACGGATCCAGAAGTTCTCTATCAAGTTTCCTTGGTAAGAAAGAGGCATGGTTGCATAAACAATACCTTCAGCTTCACCGCTCTTTGGAGATGTAAAACACTCTTCGCTAGGGATATTTGGCTGGAAGTAAACACCTCTGCCTAGGCTGGATTCCCCACCTCCCATAAATATGGAGTCAGCCATGAATCCAACGGTCAAGTCAGTGCCTTCCTTAGAAGTATAGTGGAGAGACTCGATACCAAGATTATTCAGATACTCACACTTCTCCTTAAGAATTCTATCGTGTTCTTTCCAGGATGCAACAGGATCCTCAGTTACACGTGAGCATGAAAGAATGTTTTCCCATAGCTTTTCTATAGCTTCTTCCTCTGACAAAGCAGGGAAAAGCTTCTTTGCCCAAGCCTTTCCTGGAACAGCTGCAATACACCACTGGTATTTTCCATCCATCTGGTCTCTGTATGTCTTGGCCACCATACCTTTTTTCTGCATGGCTGTGCCAACTTTCTCCATGTCTACGCCGCTAAGGCCATCTGGGTCATCGCTATCAAGCCATAAAAGACAAGGGAGCTTATCTACTCTCCACTGTAGCTTGGCTTTCTCAAACTCTTCATACTCACTTAAAGTCTCCAGTGACCTATAGTTGTAATTCAGACGATCCAAATCCTGGCTAAGCCAATCTACTATTACCTTTCTAGCACCCAGGCGATAGCATTCTTCAACACACAAAAGAGCGAAATCCTGATTCTCAATATTTACTTGAATCAAAACATCCTGCCCTTCCTGCACATTAAGTCCATAGCCAGCAATAAGGGCGGCATACTTTTTTAATACACTTTTTTCCATGTAGAAAGTCTAACACCTTGTAGTGTCTATTTCCACTATTTGACGAATTTCTGAATTGCTCCTTCAAAGCTATCGCCAATAAGTGTCCTGACTTGCTCACAGAGTTTTTTATGGCTCTCCATCATTCCGCCTTCAAGCCAATCCACTACGATGCCTGTGAGTCCATATGTAAGGATCTTAATGACAAACTGCACATCTTGTTCCTTTATAGCTTGGCCTTTTGACTTTTCTCTAATGATTTTGTCAAAAATGCTGAAACTCCATCCACAAATAATATTACAGAATTCTTCTTTCAAGTGAGAGTGAAAGAGAGTGAGGATAAACTTTCTCTCCATTTCGGCTTTCTCCAAAACCATGTCCATGGAGTCAATCCACATTCCACCTTTTATAGCCTCTACCCGTGTTCTTTCAAGGCACTCTTTGATCCCCCACTCCATCAGATCTCTTTCATCTTTGAAATGATAATAAAAGGTGTGACGGTTCACTCCGACACGTTCTGTGATATCGGAGATAGTAATCTTTCCCAAGGGTTTCTCTTCCACAAGGCTCTTAAATGACTGAAATAGTCTTTCTTTTGTTGACTGTCCCATATTCATCCCCTTTCCTTATCATAAGTATTTTAATATATCAAAATTGGTATATCAACCAATTTGACTGATATATTACAGTTAGAGAAAAATAACAGACAAATTATCTATTATCTTCACCTTTATATAAAACACCAATCATAATAAAAGGTTACATCTTTTTTGTTACAACAGTAACAAAAATAATATACCTTACATTTGTTAACTAATTGTTTACGCTTACTGTTTATTAAGAGAAAAAGCTGTTACCTAACAAAGGATTCCTTAAACTTGATTCTTGGTTGTATAATGAAAAAAGAATAAACCTATATAAGGAGGATACACATGGGAATGTTTCTTAACCCTGATGACCAGCAACTAAGAGATGATAGATGTCAACCATTTTATGTAGACAAGTCGTTAATCATCAGAGAGATGAATAATATCGTCAGACAAAAAAGTGATAAATTTATATGTGTATCCCGTCCACGCCGCTTCGG
>CAMEQB010000070.1 GCA_945932505.1 uncultured Spirochaetales bacterium | reverse complement strand
ATGGTAGAAAGAATCAGAGAGATATACTCTCTTCTTTGGAACTATGATATGACACAAGAAGAAGCGGAAACGATGTTAAGCATCGCCAAGTTTAAAAACTGACTATTGGGGGAGCAATCCCCCATCTTTATTAGTGACATGTTTCATTTCTTTGTTTAACATTCCATTGGGTGGTTACTATGGCTTTCGATGTAGATGTAAACAAAGTATTGGAAACAAGCATGGAAGCTGGAAAGATCATGCTTGAAAACGGTGCTGAGATATTCAGAGTGGAAGACACGATGCAGAGAATATCCAGAGCTTTCGGCGTAAAGAAAGGAAACTTCTTCGTTCTATCCAACGGCATCTTCACCACGGGATTGGATGGAAAAGAAAACAAGTGCTTTGCAAAAGTAGAGCAGGTTCCTGTCCATGGGGCGGATTTGTTGAAAGTAATCGAAATAAACCAGCTGTCGCGTGAGATATGTAATGGCCAATATACTTTGGATGAAGTTATTGAGAAAATAAAGACCATCAGGGAAGGAAAAAAGAAGTCCAGGTCCTTACAGATCTTTGCCACAGCGCTTGGAGCTGGATGCTTTGCCATTCTACTGGGAGGAACAATCTGGGACAGCATATCTTCCCTCATTGCAGGGACTCTACTGGGTCTATTTATGGTCTTCGTCTCTTCAAAGTACTTATCGAAGATAACTGGAAATATCCTGGCTTCAGCCCTTGTTACTATAGTGTGCCTCCTCTTTAATGACTTTACTTCTGTTCCTACAAATATGATGGCCATGATAGGAGGCTCCATTATTCCTCTTGTTCCAGGAGTAGCCTTTGTAAACGGAATAAGGGATATAGGCGACGGAGATTATATATCAGGGACGGTAAGATTATTGGACTCTATGATGGTTTTTCTCTGTATAGCTGTGGGAGTGGGTGTTGTATTGAGTATTTCCGGAATGATTACAGGAGGCTTCGTACTATGACACTCTCTATAATACTTGCAGCCTTCTTCGGTACCATCGCCTTCTCTATCCTTTATGATATCCCCAAAGAGTATCTGGTGACCTGCGGAGTAATCGGGGCCTTGGGTTGGATAGTCTACGCTGTTCTTAATAATTATTTTGGAAACTCAGTTTCCATATTTACCGCTACAGTTGCCATTGCACTGGTCAGCAGGTATGCTGCAGTAAAGAAAAAGACACCAGAGATAGTATTCCTTATCTCAGGAATATTTCCCCTGGTTCCTGGAGCTGGAATATATTGGACAGCATATTACTTAGTCTCCGGTCAGATGGATGCCGCCCTTTCCAGTGGTTCGGGAGCTCTCAAGACTTGTTTTGCCATGGTTCTAGGCATTGTTGTGATCCATGAGCTACCTCAATGGATATTCTCAGGAAAGAAGAACAAAGAGGTGACAAATGGGAGATAGAGCTTTTGTCATCAGTATCGACAGCCTAGAAGACAGCGATATTCCAGTTTTGTTGGAGAAGAAGAACTTTCAGCGCTTACTGGATGGTTACTCATCGTACTCAAATCTAGAGTGCCCCTACCCAACCTACACTTACCCTTGCCACGCTACTATCCTTACTGGTCGCTGGCCTAAAGATCATGGGATTTATCATAACGAGCCCTTTGATCCAGAGAGGACAAAGACCCGCTGGTTTTGGTGGAGTAGCGACATGAAGTGCGAAAACGCTATTGAGGTAGCCCACAACAAGGGCTTAAAAGTGGCGTCTGTAACTTGGCCGGTTACAGCAGGAGCAAAAGGCGACTGGGTCATTCCCGAGATATGGCCAGCGAGAGGAGAAGACCCTGATACTGTATTTATTCCAAACTCTTCACCTGACGTAATCGATATATATAAAAGGCACAAAGAAACTTTATTTAATTTCTCAAACCCATTTTATCCTGATGTATTCGCCACCCTTTGCACTATTGATATTATCAAGGAGAAAAAGCCTGACCTCTTTTTCCTCCATCTCTCGGCCCTCGATACACTACGCCACAATAAAGGGAGTGAGATAGAGAAAGTGGGTGAAGCTATAGATTTCTTAGATGAAAGAATCGGAGAGATTCTTGATGCCATAGAAGAGTCTGGAACAATGGAGGATTATACATTCTTTATCCTAGGCGACCATGGGCAGATGAATATAGATAAAGAGTTTGGAATAAACAGAGTTCTGAAAGATATGGGGTATATAACCGACAATAAAGAATGGAAGATAATGGCTCACCCCTCCTCTTTCAGTGCAGAGGTACATATCAAGGATATTTGTGAAGAAGAAGCTTATAAGGTACTGAAAGAGATACAGAATAAATACCCGGATGCTATTTCAGAGCTTATTACAAAAAAAGAAGCTGAGAGTATTCATCATCTCTCAGGCCCCTTCTCTTTCGTAGTGGAGAGTAAAGGTGGAGTGATCTTCTCGTCTTCCCTATCGTCACCTATATATTCAACTTCAAAAGCTCGATCAACTCATGGTTATATGCCCCAGCGTGGTCCAAAGCCACCATTTATTGTGTCGGGAAAGAGAGGAGAAAAGAATAAGAGATATAGAGGCGGAAGACTCGTGGACGAGATTCCTACCATCCTCTCAATCTTTAATTTGAAGATGGAAGGATCAGAAGGAGAAGTCCTCCAAGGACTACTTACTCATCCTCAAGATAAAGATCTGTAGTATCTTTTATCTCTTGCATAATCTCATCCAGCTGGCAATTGAGGGCGGCACACTCCAAAAGCTTCTTCCTCAGATCCTCTTCAACTTCCGCTGGTATCTCTTTTTTGTACATTAATCGATGCTCGAGAGAAGCCCACTGGTCCATTGCCATAGTTCTCAGCTGCACTTCCACTTTCATTAGTCTCTTCTCATTTGAAAGGAAGATAGGCACTTCCAGTATAAGATGGAGACTACGGTATCCACTGGGCTTAGGAGAAGCGATATAGTCCCTCTCTTCCACAAGAGTTACATCATCGTGACTGAGAATAGAGTCTCTCAGCATGTATATATCATTCTCAAAAGGACAGACTACTCTCACTCCAGCTATATCGAAGATCCCTTTTTCTATGCACTCTACAGTCAAAGGTATGCCCTTTCTTCTTGCCTTCTCATATATATGGTCCAAGCTTTTAAGGCGGGATGAGATACTCTCAATAGGGTTTCTGTCATGAGAAAGAGAGAACTGCTCGTCAAGAACCCTGAATTTTGTCTCCACTTCCATCATTGCACATCTATAAAAGGCAAGAAGCTCACGCATTGGATAAGTGGAGCTTTGGAGACGCTTCATCATCTGTTTCTCCATTTTCTGAGTCAGCTCTCTCTTTCTATCCTCTATACTACCGATAATCGGTGAAATTAATGATTTATCAGGCATTACCACTTCTCCCAATGTATTTTTTCATCCTGAGAATTCTTTGTCCACATAGGCTCACCTTCGTCTCCCTTCTTTCCAATGGCAATAAGAGAGAAAGGAACAATAGTAGAAGGAAGAGACAGTGCCTTCTTAATGCTTTCCATCTTATCTTCCTGAGGCCATACACCAAGCCATAGGGATCCCAGACCTAGGGATGTGGCTGCAATCAACATATTCTCAGTGGAGGCGGAGGCGTCGCATGACCAATATAGTGGAGCACGCCTTATTGCCTTGGAAGTGTCTGCAGCCACCACAAGCACTAGTGGGGCAGATAGCAGAGGCTTACTCTCCAGTCTTCCTGGAAGAAGGGAGAGAATCGTGTCCTTATTTTCAATAACCATTATTTCTACAGGTCTTCTATTGCAGGCGCTTGGGCCGGCGAGTCCTGCCTTCAGGATATAATCTATGTCACCACGCTCAATCTTTTCGTCTTTAAATACTCTTACACTTCTTCTCTCTAAAATTGCATTCAAGGCGTCCATGTTTTCCTCCGAAAGAAAAGATACCACTTTTGTAGAGGATCATTGTAGAGATATTATGTTTTTTCCATCTAAGAAAGCTGAATTATCATAGTTTATGCTCTCTAACTATTTGCCCTTTTTTTTAAAGAATGCTATATTCAAATTAGGTCGAAAGGACCTTAATTAAGCTCTAAACGGAGGATAAAAATATGAAGAAATGGGTTTGTCCAGTTTGCGGTTACGTATATGAAGGCGATGTTCCACCAGAATTCTGCCCACAGTGCAAGGTTCCAGGAAGCAAGTTCACAGAACAGAAGGCTGACATGGTTTGGGCTGCTGAGCACAAAGTAGGTGTTGGCAAGGAATTCGGTGCTGATGTTCCAGAAGAAGTAAAGAACGAAATCATCGCTGGTCTCAGAGCTAACTTCGAAGGCGAATGCACAGAAGTCGGTATGTATCTTGCTATGGCTAGAGTCGCTCACAGAGAAGGCTATCCTGAAATCGGTATGTACTGGGAAAAGGCTGGTCTTGAAGAAGCTGAGCATGCTGCAAAGTTTGCTGAACTTCTTGGCGAAGTCGTAACAGACAGCACAAAGAAGAACCTCGAGATGAGAGTCGAGGCTGAAAACGGCGCTACAAAGGGTAAGACAGATCTTGCCAAGCTTGCAAAGCAGTACAACCTTGATGCTATCCATGACACAGTTCATGAAATGGCTAGAGATGAAGCAAGACATGGAAAGGCTTTCGCTGGTCTCTTGAAGAGATACTTCGGTAAGTAATCTTACAATACTTTATGTGAGGGTACGTTATGCGTACCCTTTTCTTTTCTCAGTATTTTAAAGAGAAAAGAAATATATGCCATAACTCTATACACCCTCTCTACACATAAAATATAATAAAGCTTTTTCTCTTAAAAAAAGACACAAAAACAAATGACTTATTTTGATAATTGCCGTTTGTTCCATAAAATAAGGATATGCCAATCAAAAGCTTTTTCTGTCTGAATCGGAAAAAACGATGACGGCATAAAAAGAAATAAATGAGGGTTTGTAATTGAAATCTCCTCTATTTGCGTTTATCCTTAAATAGAATGTAGATTTTGGCTTTATGCATATCCATAAGCCTTATCTACTGGAAAAATTGGTTAACACCGGTCCAGATAGGAATATCCTCATCTGGTTATATACTACAAGGAGGCTCTTCATGGTGAGAAAAATGAAATCCATGGACGGCAACAACGCTGCAGCACACGTCAGCTATGCATTCAGTGAAGTTGCCTGTATCTACCCTATCACTCCATCAAGCCCTATGGCTGACTTTGTCGACCAGTGGAGTGCTAATGGCCTGAAGAACATCTTCGGAACACAGGTCAAGGTTGTCGAAATGCAGTCTGAAGCAGGTGCTGCTGGTGCAGTCCACGGTTCACTTGGAGCCGGTGCTCTTACATCTACTTACACCGCTTCCCAGGGTCTCTTACTGATGATCCCTAATATGTACAAGATTGCAGCTGAGCAGCTTCCATGTGTCTTCCACGTTTCTGCAAGAACAGTCGCAACTCAGTCATTGAACATCTTCGGTGACCACAGTGACGTTATGGCATGCCGCCAGACAGGTTTTGCAATGCTCTGTGAAGGCAACGTCCAGGAAGTCATGGATCTTTCACCTGTTGCTCACCTCGCTGCAATCAGTGGAAAAGTTCCATTCATCAACTTCTTCGATGGTTTCAGAACATCACACGAAATCCAGAAAATTGCTGTTTGGGATTATGATGATCTTAAGGATATGTGCGACATGGATGCTGTCCAGGCATTCAGAGACCACGCTCTCAACCCAGAGCACCCTCACATGAGAGGATCTCATGAAAACGGAGACGTTTTCTTCCAGCACAGAGAAGCATGCAACAAGTACTATGACGAACTTCCAGAAGTTGTCGAGAAGTACATGGGTATGATCAACGAGAAGCTCGGAACTAACTATCAGCTCTTCAACTACTATGGTGCAGAAGATGCAGACAGAGTCATCATCGCAATGGGAAGTATCTGTGATGTTGCTGAAGAAGTCATCGACTACCTCAACGCTCATGGAGAGAAGGTCGGTCTTGTCAAGGTAAGACTCTACAGACCATTTAGAGCAGACAAGCTTATCGCTGCTATTCCTGCAACATGTAAGAGCATCGCTGTCCTCGACAGAACAAAGGAACCAGGTGCTCTCGGCGAACCACTTTACCTCGATGTCGTTACAGCTCTTGCTGAAAACGGAAAAACAGGTCTTAAGGTCATCGGCGGACGCTATGGTCTCGGAAGCAAGGATACAACTCCAGCATCTGTATTCGCAGTTTACGATGAACTCAAGAAGGATCAGCCAAAGAAGCAGTTCACAATCGGTATCAACGACGATGTCACATTCCTCTCTCTCGCAGAGAACAAGGATTGTCCAAACACAGCTGCTCCTGGAACAATCGAATGCAAGTTCTGGGGTCTCGGCGGAGACGGTACAGTCGGTGCAAACAAGAACTCCATCAAGATCATTGGAGACTACACAGACAAGTATGTTCAGGCTTATTTCCAGTATGACTCAAAGAAGACTGGCGGTGTAACAATCTCTCACCTCAGATTCGGTGACAGCCCAATCAGAAGCCCATACTACATCAACAAGGCAGACTTCGTTGCTTGCCACAACCCATCTTACGTTACAAAGGGATTCAAGATGGTCCAGGACGTTAAGAAGGGCGGTATCTTCATGATCAACTGCCAGTGGTCATTCGATGAACTCAATCACCACTTGGATGCAGCTGCAAAGAGATACATTGCAAAGAACAACATCCAGCTCTACACAATCGACGCCATCGACTTGGCTCAGAAGATTGGAATGGGCAAGAGAACAAACACAATCCTTCAGTCTGCATTCTTCACACTTGCTAAGGTTATGCCACAGGAAGAAGCAATCCAGCACATGAAGGAAAAGGCTACTCAGTCTTACCTCAAGAAGGGTCAGGATATTGTAGACATGAACCACAAGGCTATCGACCTCGGTGCTACAGCATTCGTCAAGATCGATGTTCCTGCTGAGTGGGCTGATGCTGTTGACGAAGTCAAGACAGTTGAGAAGGAAGGAAGAAAGGAACTGGTCAAGATGGTTACTTCTATCCTGGATCCTATCGACAAGATGGACGGAGACAGCCTCCCAGTATCTGCATTCATGGATCATGTTGACGGCCAGTTCGAACTCGGAGCTTCCGCTTACGAGAAGAGAGGCGTTGCAGTATCTGTTCCAGTTTGGGATAGCTCAAAGTGTATCCAGTGTAACCAGTGCTCCTACGTATGTCCTCATGCTACAATCAGACCATTCGCTCTTACAGAAGAAGAAGCAAAGAATGCTCCAGAAGCAGCTAAGATCGTAGATGTCAAGGCTGGAAAGGGCAAAGGCGTCTACAAGTTCACAATCGGTATCTCCCCACTCGATTGTATGGGTTGTTCCGTTTGTGTAAGCGTATGTCCAACAGCTGCTCTTACAATGACAGGTATGGAGAGCCAGATGGATCAGCAGAGTGTCTTCGACTACTGTGTAGCTAAGGTATCCGAGAAGAAGGATATGCAGGACAATACAGTCAAGGGCAGCCAGTTCAAGCAGCCAATGTTGGAGTTCTCCGGTTCATGTGCAGGTTGTGCTGAAACAAGCTATGCTCGTCTCATCACTCAGCTCTTCGGTGACAGAATGTTCATCTCCAACGCTACAGGTTGTTCTTCAATTTGGGGTGGCCCAGCTGCAACATCTCCTTACTGCACAAACAAGGAAGGAAAGGGACCAGCTTGGTGTAACTCACTCTTCGAAGATAACGCAGAGCATGGACTTGGTATGTTCGTCGGTCAGGACAAGATCAGAGAAGACCTCGCTGTTCAGGTTGCAGACTTGGCAGAGAATGCTGAGAACGCAGACGTCAAGGCAGCTAGCCAGGCTTGGCTCGACAGCAAGAACGACGGCGTAAAGAACCAGGAAGCTACAAAGGCTCTCATCGCAGCTCTCGAAGCTTGTGGCTGTGACAAGGCTAAGGCAATCCTCGCTAAGAAGTCTTACCTCAACAAGAAGTCTGTATGGATCTTCGGTGGTGACGGTTGGGCTTACGATATCGGATACGGCGGTCTCGACCACGTAATCGCAAGTAAGAAGAACGTAAACATCTTCGTCTTCGATACAGAAGTCTACTCCAACACAGGTG
>CAMEQB010000069.1 GCA_945932505.1 uncultured Spirochaetales bacterium | reverse complement strand
TCATCAAATTCTTCCTTGCTCACTCCTTCTAGAACAAGCTGTACCAGTGTACCGAAAGCTACACAGCAGCCATGATCTGCGTGCTTCTGGCAAGCAGCTGTTACACCATTATAGAATGAATGGGCTGCAGCACAGTTTACGTTGTCTGCTCCTACTCCAGATAAGTATACGTTAGCTTCAACAACATTTTCCAAGGCTGGCGTTACAACATGTGCCTTACAAGCTTCCACAGCCTGCTTTCCATAGTCACGAAGTGTTTCGTAGCAGAGTTCTGAAAGAACCTGACCAGCTCTTGTGATGCCTGTTCCTTCAAGGGAGGCAGATTCTGTCCTTATACTTGCCCTTCCCTCGAAATATGTTCCAAGAGCATCTCCCATACCTGCAATGAGGAACTTCACAGGAGCGTTGGCGATGATAGTGGTATCGCAAATGACAGCATCTGGATTTGTAGGATAAAAGAGGTATTTGTCAAAGCTGTGGTCATCATTGTAGATGACAGAGAGACCTGTGCAAGGAGCATCTGTTGCAACGACTGTCGGGATAATACAGATATGCTTTCCTTCGTAATATGCAGTTGCCTTTGCTGTATCGATGGCAGAACCACCTCCTACTGCAACAACAGTATCGATGTTGTCTTCTCTTACTATCTCTCTCATCTTGTTTATTTCACCGTTGGAGGAGATACCGCCAAAGACTTCGTAACGTCTGTAGTCATCCTTGCCTTCAAAACTCTTTTCCAGTTTGTCGTAGCAAGCCTTGTAACCACTATTGGAGCAGACAAAGAGCCATCTTTTTCCCATGTAGCTCATCTCTTCGTAGAACTTCAAAAGCGCGTCTCTTCCCTGAACATATTTGAGCGGTGCTCTCATCGCTCTAAGTCTTCCCATCATAATGAATACCTCCATTAGGTAAATAGTTTGGAAGAGAATATATCTATTAGAGGAAAATATAAAGATATTTTTTTATTTATTTCTACTTTGCTTTATTAAGGGATTCAACGAAGTTTGAAATGTAAGAAAAAGATAGCGAATATTTGATTATGAGATTACTTATCATATTAACGGCTCTGTTTTCAGTATTGTTTCCCATTTATGCCGCGACTGATTCTTTCGTAATACCTCTTTCCTCCCCTATTTTGAAGAAATAGACACCCTCTATATCAAGCAAGGTTTATCTACGCCATCTTCTAATAGACCTTGGTCTTTAGGCGAAAGTGAAAAGATTCTTTCTCGACTAGACAAAGATAAATTAGACACAGAAGAAAAGAAAATCCTAGAATCCATTGAAAATGAGATCAAAGGTTTCATGAAGTGGAATGATGAAGAAGATTTCTCCTTCTCCATTGGTCTTGATGCTTCTTTTGAAAACTATATCCATACAAATAATGAGGACTTTTTTCTGCCACAACACTGGATTAGAGGCTTTGAAGAGAGAAAGCCTTTTCTAAAGCTGAAACTAGACGCCGCCATCGACGATGACTTCTACACTTACTGCGATCTCCAGTATGGAATGGGAAGAGTAACTAAAAATGATCAGTTCGTCACTCTGAATTACCCAAACGGTATGGGGTATGTAACAGAAGACGGTTATGTAGGGTCTTATAAAGTAGATGACGGCTCACATATGTTATTGTGGTCGAACCAATACTCCAAGACTTTTGCAACTAACGTTCCTGCAGCTTCCGCCCTCTTCGATTTTGTATGACCTAAACGTGCAATCGTTTCTTTCTCTGGCAAGAACTGGAACCTGCAGTTTGGCAGGGACAGAATAGAAACAGGAAGCTCTAAGGCAGGAAGTCTCTTATTAGACGACCATAGCGACTTCAACGATCATTTTACTCTATCTTTCTTCTCCAATAGGTTTAAATACACATGGAGGAATGTATTCTTAAATGGCATTACCAAAAGCGGAGAAAGCGATGTAAAAGAAAGCAGAATCTTTATGATTCATACTCTTGAATTCAGACCTATAGACTCTCTTTCTATTCTTATTTCCGAAGACTTAATGTACAGAATGGCTTCTGACCAAGCTTTGGATTTATCTTTCTTTAATCCAGCTTACATTTATCACAATCTCAATAACAGAAGCATATTCAATGCTATCGCATACCTTGAAGTAAAGTGGGCCCCTATAAAAAAGTGGGAGTTCAATACTCAGTTTGTCCTGGATCAAGCAACAGCTCCAAATGAAGATGACAGTCAAAAGGCTAGCTGGGGATTCTCTCTAGGAGGAAACTACAGAGATACTAAAGAAAAGGGCTGGTACTCTATATACCTTGATGCTGTATACACGACGCCTCTTCTATATAGGAGAGACGAAGTGGACTTTATTAAGTGTATGCGTTACTTCCACCTTACAACAGATACTCAGACAAACGGCGGAATATCCACAAAATATGGCTCCAATGCTCTTTCTTTCGAGTACTTAGGTTTTAAGTATGGAGGAGACGCAATATTCTTCACTCTGGGTATCGACTATAACTCTTTCAAAAACTTCAATATCTCTTCCTCTATATCTCTCTTAGAGAAAGGAGCAATGAATATCTTCCATACACATAATAAAGATGGAAACAATGAAGGATTTGCCAATTACCAAGAATCGACACCATCGGGTAATCCTACATTCTATGTAATGGTCTCAAATAAAGCAGAAGGGAAACTATCAAAGCTTTTTACTTATCCCGACATATCTCTGGGTCTTGAAATCGATTGGATAGGAAAGGTCTCTTCTTCTTTCTCTTCTGATACTCAGATATCACTCTACACGACGATATCTATCTAAAGTTTTCCCCTGGAGAACCCAGGGGAAAAGATAGAATCAGAACGAATACCCTGCTCCAAGAGTAAGCTGCAGGTCTGTTATTGGTTTATCACTCTTAATATTTCCACTGTTCCATATCGAGATGAAATCCAATTGGGCGTTGATTTCAAAACCATTACTGAAGTCATAACCTCCATTTACTCCCAATACAAGAGTCTTGGAAACAGCGTTCCTGAGATTTGCATTATTATCTTTATTGTTACCTGTCCTATGAGAAGAAGTAGGAGTCTCTGTTTTTTCTCCTGCATTCTCATATGCCCAAAGTGTCCACTTGTCATGGGTGCCATGAAGCATAAAGAAAGCATTGCCCTCTACATGCCATGATGTGGTTCTAAATCCAGCGTTCAAGTTGGCGACGACAGCATCTCCGCCATATTTGTATCCAAGAAACTCTTCGTCACAGAATGTACCTGCTTCACTGTAGTTTTTCACTGCAACTACCCAGTTGATACCATACTCGCCCTTTTGCTGCTCTCTATTTCCATTGTCTCTGAGATATAGATATGGATCTGTCTTTGCTCCTTCAAGGGATGCATAGAACACTCCATTATTGAGGACAAAGGCAGTATTTGCACCAAGCATTACACCCAAACCATTAGGAAGAGCTTCACTACTTCCTCCTGGAACTGGTTCTCCTGGAAGTGCAAACTCGTCTACAACCATCTGGGCATAGAGGTTTAATGCACTTATAGGTGTGTAATCAAACTCGAAGGAGAGAATCGAGTTTGCGTTACTTCTTATGTAGTAGTCGTGGTAGATCATACAAGGATTAAGAATCTGAAGATCCAAGTAATTATCTTCTGACTGATACATGATGGCCTCTGTAAGTACAAAGTTCATCTTGTCGTTGAAGAATCTCCACTCCAAGCGATGAGCCATAAACATATTTATTCCACTTATCTTTTTGTTCTGACCTCCATCTACAACTCCCCACTTTGATGAATCAGGGTTAGCATACATAGAAGGATGCGGGAAGAAAGAAGTGACGAATGTATACTTGAAAGAATCGAAGAATGCAGTGATACGCGCCATATTATGATAGAGAAGATTGTCTCCGACAACGAAGTTTCCGCTTACTCCCGGGCCCCAATTCATTCTGTCTCTTCCAATCTGGGCACTCCAATGGTCTCCTCCAACAGCGACAAATGCCCTATAAGGAACATTTAAGTTCAAAAGACTGATGTTAAAAGATGATAGATTCTGTAGGCCAAGAATATTTGTATTGAGTTTTGTCTCTCCGAACTCAGGCTGACTATCCTTCTTTGTATGAAGATAGTTCATTATTGGAAGCTCTGCATATCCATAGAAAAGAGATGTAGGCCAAGTCTCAAGCTTGATGTTGAGAAAAGGCTTATGATTTAGAACGCTGTAGTTCCAATTGAAGCGCCCTATAAACTCACCGTTTTCTGTATTTGTATGGGTATATGTCTCGATATAAGCGTCAAAGCCCCACTTCATTGAGAAATCGTTACATGTCTCCTCTTTCTCACCGGATAGAGTCTTACTGAGGCTTTCGTAGATACCTTTTGCTCCACCGGAAAGAGTAGAGACATCGATTTTATCCAGCATATCCTTCAATTCGCCTTCAGACCAAGGGCCTGTAGTAGAAGGAAGAGCATGACCTGTAAGAATGTATAGATACTTGATCTCTTCATACTCTTTACTGTCGACTCTATATATCTTCTGGCTGTTTGATAATGCGAATACACTTGTAAGCACCATTAAAAACAAAAGAAAAACAGCAACTATTCTTTTCATAATTACTCCTAAATTTGTTCTAGACAGAGAAAAACTGAAATCATCTCTCATGTTAGGTATAAATATACACCATGTTTCCCAATTTTCCATTCATGCTTCTATCACACTATAGTACCAAGGGAAAATAAAACATTCTAAAACTCAATATTCCGAGTCTTTACCTAACCTTAAGGTCTCATCAACCTTGAAGGTACTACTCTACTTCTTTATAATGGCAAGGGGAGATATAGACCTATGAGAATGTCGAAAATGTTTGCCAAAACCCTTCGAGAGGCACCAAACGGTGCAGACTGCAAGGGATATGAATACCTTCTAAGAGCCGGATTTATCCGCCAGCTGGGCTCCGGTATCTTCACTATGCTGCCACTTGGAATGAGATCTACAAAGAAAATCGAAGCTATCATCAGAGAAGAGATGGATAGAATCGGAGGACAAGAGATCCTCATGAGCGTAGTCAACCCTGCCGACATCTGGAAAGAGACAGGACGCTGGTACTCCATCGATAAAGAGATGGGTAGATTCCAGGATAGAAACGGCAGAGACATGGTTCTTGCAATGACCAACGAAGAGACAGTCACAGATTGTGCTCGCGGTGAAATCGATTCATATAAGCGCTTACCTGTAATGGTTTATCAGATACAGACAAAGTGGAGAGATGACCCAAGACCAAGAGCAGGACTTATTAGAGTAAGAGAGTTCACTATGAAGGATGCTTACTCTTTCCATGCTTCCCAGGAATCTCTTGACGAAGCTTATGCCGACCAATACAAGGCATACTTCAGGATCTACTCACGCTGTGGCCTGCCATGCGTAGCTGTAGGAGCCGACAGTGGTATGATGGGTGGAAAAGTAAGCCACGAATATATGTATCTCTCCCCAATAGGCGAAGATACTATCATCACTTGCCCTGACTGCGGATATACTGCCAACAGACAGATTGCATCCTTCAAGAAAGAGTACCATAAGGAAGAGATGCTCCCTCTGGAGAAGGTTTCGACACCGGAAGCAAAGACTATCGAAGAACTTTCAGCTCTCCTCGGTGTGGGGCCGGAGAAGACATGCAAGATGGTCTTCATGGTAGGCTCATTTATCAACGATAAGACAGGTGAAGAGGAAGACAAGCTTGTTGTAGCAGCCATCAGAGGCGATATGGATGTAGAGGAGTCCAAACTCTCCAACGCTATCAAAGCCAACTCTTTGAGACCTGCTCACCCAGAAGAAATCGAAGAATATGGCATGGTGCCTGGTTTTGCTTCTCCAATCGGAGCAAAGAAAGGCTTTGTACTCTGTGTAGATGATTCTGTTGCAGAGTCAAACAACCTGGTTGCAGGAGCAAATGAAGTAGGCTACCACTTTATCAACTCCAACTATAAGCGTGATTGGGACGGTGGCATCGTTGCTGACATCGCATCTGCCAAGGAAGGATATACTTGCCCTATATGTGGCAAGAGCCTTAAGAGCAGCAAAGGTGTAGAGATTGGTAATATCTTCCAGCTTGGAACAAGATACTCAAAGGCAATGAACTGCACCTTCCAAGATGAAAACGGCGTCCAGCAGCCTGTAATCATGGGATGCTATGGAATCGGTGTAGGAAGACTCCTTGCTTGTCTCTCTGAAGAGTACAACGATGACAAGGGCCTTTGTCTCCCTATTACAGTCGCTCCTTATCAGGTACACCTTGTATCTCTCTTGAAGGACAATGCAGTAGGTGAAAAGATTTACGAGGAGCTAGTAGAAGCAGGTATTGAAGTACTGTATGATGACAGAAAGGAGACAGCAGGCGTAAAGTTTGCTGACGCAGATCTAATCGGTCTTCCTATCCGCATCACTCTTGGTAACCGCTCATATAAAGAAGGAAAAGTCGAAGTTAAGTATAGAAGAAGCGGTGAAGAGACAAGCTACAGCATCGAAGGTCTTGTAGACGAAATCAAAAAAGAAATCGAGAAAGAGACTAAGAAGATCAATGACAACATCGTTGAAAAAGAGTGGAAAAAGAACTGATAACAACACTCTCATAGAGGGGCCTTGAAAAAGGCTCCTTTTTTTGTCCCCTTGCAATAGATTCCACTTTGTTTTATATTGCCAATGGCCCTTGGCCGGCGAAGTTCGTACATTCCTGGAAATCCTTCGCCTAATAAAATAAAACTATTTAAAGGAAAAGCAATGAAAACAAAACTCCCAAAAATGTCCTCAAAGGACTATCTTATCGTCCTCTCTATGCTATATGCATCAGTGTCCCTAGCCATGAATATTTTCTGCATGAAGCCTCTTTCCTGGGGTACAAGTGTAGTTTTCTCAGATGGCGGCCAGACAATAAGCTGGATAGTATTCCTTATCTCCAACGTAATTGTAGAGGTATGGGGTGAAAGAGAGAGTGTAAAGGTAGTCTCTTTTGCAGCCTTCACAACATTCTTTCTACTAATAATCGGAAGACTTCTTGTTATGGTCCCCGTTCTTCCTGAGTATTTTGAGCAGAACAATGCCTTCTCTCTTATCTTCTCAAACGGCCCAAGGACTATCATAAGCAGTATCATAGCTTTCTGGATCGGTGGATTTATCAACGTAAAGATAATTGCAGTCATGAAGAAGGCGACAAAGAAAGATGGAAGGTTCGCTTTCTTTATCCGAGCTTCTTTCTCTACTCTTATTGGCCAGCTTATAGACAACGCACTCTTTATGATACTGGCTTTCGCCCCTATCGGCATATCTCTATATGAAATGATGTGGAAAGATATTCTCTCCAGTGTCATCATAGGAACAGTAATCGAGCTTTTGATTGAGTCATGCATGGTACCTTTTGTTACAATACCTCTTTCAAGGCATATTGCTGCAATCAAGAAAACGGAGGAAGGTAAATGAATGTCCTTGTAACAGGGTCTTCTTCAGGAATAGGAAGAGAGTGTGCCCTTCTCTTTTTAGAAAAGGGATACGATGTATATGGAATAGATGTCAAAGAAGATACTATCAAACACCCTCACTATACTCATTTTTCTCAAGACGTAAGAGAAAAAGCAAACCTTCCTGCTATAGATGACATAAGTATTCTCGTTACAAGTGCAGGGGTGCAGAACAGCACAGATGACATTTCCATCAATCTAAAAGGCACAATAAACACAGTTGAGAAATATGGAGTAAAGGAAGGAATAAAAAGCATTCTAATGATATCTTCGGCCTCTGCCCATACAGGTCTTGAATTTCCAGAGTACTCTGCTTCTAAAGGCGGAGTACTCTCATACATGAGAAATGTTGCAAGACGAGTGGCAAAGTTTGGCGCTACATGCAACTCTATATCTCCTGGAGGAGTGATTACTGACTTAAATAAGCCAGTAATGGAGGATGAAAAACTCTGGAAAGAGATAATGGACCTTACTCCCTTGAAAAAGTGGGCCACAAGTAGGGAAATAGCAGAGTGGATATATTTCTTGACTGTTATAAACAAATCTGCCACAGGAGAAGACTTTCTCATCGATAACGGAGAGACAAAGCTCAACGGCTCTTTTATTTGGCCTTAAAAAATCCCCTCCGAAAGGAAGGGACTCATACTAAATTAAGGCTCTTCTGACTCA
>CAMEQB010000068.1 GCA_945932505.1 uncultured Spirochaetales bacterium | reverse complement strand
GTCGCTCCTTTATGCTGAGAGAGGCATGCGAGAGCAGATCTGGCCGGTTGAGCAGCGTTTTTTCCAGCCGTTTACAATCGCGCCATTCGGTAATATGGCGGTGATTGCCCGATAATAATACACTAGGCACATCTTTATTGCAATAGGTTGCAGGCCTAGTATATTGAGGATATTCCAAAAGTCCTGAATTAAAACTCTCATCTTCAAGACTTTCACTTGTTATTACACCGTCAATAAGTCTGAAGAGAGCATCTATTATTACTATAGTAGATGTCTCACCAGAAGAAAGAACATAGTCTCCTATGGTTATTTCATCTGTGACGTACTCGTCTATCACTCTTTGGTCTATTCCCTCATAGTGACCACAGATGAAATAAAGTTCTTCTTCTTTTGATAAATCAGAAGCATAACTCTCTGTAAACTGTTTTCCACTAGGAGTTGGGAATACTACCCTCTTCCCTTTTGCTCCACTATCATCCAACGCCTTGGAAAGTGGCTCAGGCATAATAACCATGCCTGCTCCTCCACCAAAAGGCTCATCGTCTGCTTTTTGATGAACACCGGAAGCATATGAACGGAAGTTAATTATGTTATATTGTATAAGCCCCTTTTCAACTGCCCTCTTCATAATAGAAGACTTGAAAAAAGGCTCTACCATTTCAGGGAAAAGAGTAAAAATTGTAATCTTCATCTCTATTCCAACAAGTACGGAGCTTCTAGCACCAATGTATTGCCATCAATATCGATGGAGCTGACATAGACAGGAAGATTAGGTACCAAGTATAACTTTCCGTCACTATCTTTTCTCACAGAAAGCATCAAAGCCTGGGCACCTTCAATTGTATCTTCCACAACTCCTACCCTATTTCCATCAACCAACACTTCCATTCCATATAGATCAGCTACATAGTATTCACCTTTCTTAAGTTTTGGTGCGGCTTCTCTAGGAATATAGATGATAGATTGAGAAAGAGACCTTGCTTTTTCAGGAGTGTTATAGTCTTTAAAGCGCATTAGAAAGAGCTCGCCGTCAACTCTTACAGAATCGACTTCAAGACAAAGCTCCTTGCCATCTTTTGTAGTCAACTTACACGTCTTAAGTTTTTTCAGATGTTTATACTCTCCAGAAAGAGAATAAACTCTCAAAAAACCCTCAACACCATGAGTTTTACCTACTTTTGCCGATGCAAGGAGCATTGCTTTCATTAGTCAAGAATCTCCAAAGTGGCACGCTTACCGTCACGAGTTGCAGAAGCAGAAAGGATTGTCCTGATTGCTTTTGCAATACGTCCCTGCTTGCCGATCACTTTACCTACATCTTCCTGAGCTACCTTTAGTTCAAGAATAGTAGACTTTTCGCCTTCAATAACATTGACACTCACCTCATCGGGAGCATCAACAAGGCTCTTGACCACAAACTCTACTAATTCTTTTTCCATCTCGACTCCTTTCAGGGATTAATCAGCCCTGCTTTCTGTCGAGTGAAATTCCCTTTCCATTGAGAAGGCTCTTGACTGTAGGTGTAACTACAACACCCTTAGAAATCCATGCCTTGACCTTAGCGTCATCAAGTGTAACCTGATTTTCGCTTTCTACTGGACGATATGATCCGACTTCATCAATTGTCTTTGAAGTTGTTGCGATTCTGTTGTCCTGCACTACGATCCTGTAATAAGGTCTCTTCTTTGTGCCCATTCTCTTGAGTCTCATTGTTGTGCTCACGGTTATTCTCCTTATACTACATGAAGGCTCACATGCCTAATTGCTTCATCATCTGAGCCTGTAATTTCTTATTTCCTGCAAGCTTCTTCATCATAAGCTTACTCTTTTCAAATTTCTTAAGAAGACGATTTACTTCAGCAACGCTTGTACCGCTACCTTTTGCAATTCTCTTTCTTCTTGATGGACCAATAATTCTATAGTTCGATCTCTCAAACTTAGTCATTGATCTGATGATGGCCTTCTCTCTCTCAAGCTCTTTAAGATTGATGTCATCTTCAGATATGTTACCTTTGGCTCCAGGTATCATTTCAATAAGCTTGTCTACACTACCCATCTTGTTCATGTTTTCAAGCTGGTCAAGATAATCCTGAAGATCGAAGGTATTCTTCTCCATCTTCTTCTGGAGTTTCTCGGCTTCTTTCTGATCAAATGCTTCCTGAGCCTTTTCTACAAGTGATACTACATCACCCATTCCAAGAATTCTAGAAGCGATTCTTTCAGGATAGAAAGGATCAAGGTCCTCCATCTTTTCGCCCACACCGATAAACTTGATAGGCTTACCGACCACACTTCTGAGTGAGAGGGCTGCACCACCACGTGTATCAGAGTCGAACTTTGTCAGGATAACACCTGTTATTCCTACCTTTTCATCAAACTCTTTTGCAATATCAACGGCACTCTGACCTGTCATTGCATCAGCAACGAAAAGGCATTCGTCAGGGCGAGATACTTTTGCTACTCTCTGTATCTCTTCCATCAGTTCCTGATCAAGGTGCATACGACCAGAGGTATCGATGATGACAGTGTCAAACATCTCTCTCTTTGCTTTTTCTATAGCTTTTTCAGCAACCTTTGCTGGATCTTTCTCTCCAGGAAGGACAAAGACTGGTACACCTACCTTTTCGCCTAAGACTTGAAGCTGTGTGATAGCTGCAGGACGAACAAGGTCTGCTGCTACCATCATTACTTTTCTTCCGTCTTTTTTCAGCCTATATGCAAGCTTGTGGGATGCTGTGGTCTTACCTGAACCTTGAAGACCCATCATCAAGATTACGGTAGTAGCATCCTTACCCTTAAGCTTAAGCTTAGTTTCATCCTCGCTAGAGCCAAGAAGAGCAACCATCTTATCATAGACGATCTTTGTAAACTGTTGGCCAGGGTTGACAGAGTTTAGGACTTTTTCACCCAATGATTCATCGATAGTTGAGTTGACGAATCTTCTGACGACTCTTAGATTGACATCTGCATCAAGGAGTGCTTCCTTGATTTCTTCTACTGCATCTCTAATGTTCTTCTCAGAAATCTTCCCCTTACCGGAGAGACTTCTCATTATTCCTGTGAACTTACTACTAATACTGTCAAACATTTCGTCTTCCGAACAATAAACTCCAAGTAAAACTTATACAGTAAAACTATGTACTTGGTCAACGTACAAGAATAGAGTGATATCACTCTTTTCTTCTACCCTCTTCATCAAATTCAACACTTTCACCTTCATCATTGAGGATTCTTGGCTGTCCAGAGATGGAAGCGATTCTATATCCAACAGCAGTAGATACACCGGGCTCCATCTGAGATACACCAAGCATACTGTTTCCACCTGTGACAGTGTGTATGTTATGAGTGATGATGATAAACTGGCTGTCTCTGGCAAAATCCTGAAGAACATCCAAGAAATAGCCGATGTTTCTATCGTCCAAAGCTGCATCGATTTCATCCAGAATACAGAAAGGAGACGGTTTTACTTGGTATGTTGCAAAAAGAAGTGCAACAGCAGTCATACTTCTCTCACCTCCACTGAGTAGTGATAGTGTACTCATGTTCTTTCCTGGTGGCTGAGCTAGGATCTCGATACCTGAGTTAAGGACATCTTCAGGGTCCGATAAGCTGAGTTCAGCTCTACCTCCGCCAAAGAGGCGCTTAAACATGGATTGGAAGTTATCGCTGATTTCTTTATAAGACTTAAGAAACATCGTCTTAGATTTTTCAAGAATCTCTCCAAGGACACTTTCCATATCTTTCTTGGCGTTTTCGTAGTCTTCAAGTTGCTTTGAATAGAACTTATATTGGTCTTCTGCCTGATCGAACTCATCTTTTGCAGTATGGTTGATGTTTCCAAGAGCCTTTATTTCCTGATTTACTGCCTCAAACTCTTTTTTCATCTCTGTTTCATCAGGCATATCGTCACGCATCCTGTCTTCAAATTCCTTGAGATTTCGAGCATAGGTATCGAAGAAGTTGGAGAAAATATTCTTGATTTCATTATCTATAGTTTCAGCATACATATTGTTTGTAGTGAACTCATTCTCGCACTTATTTATTTCCTGCATGAGTTCATCTTTCTCTCGTCTCTTTTTATCTAGACTCTGATACTTCTCCGCAAGAAGGGAGTTTACTTCACCTAGCTCATTGTTTAGTCTAGAAATCTCTTCTATCTTATCTTTTTTCTCCTGGTCTTTGTCTTTTATCTTGTCGTTCATTTCATGGACTCTGCGCCTTGCAACTTCAACGCTGGCTCTTTCGTCCTCCAAGTCCAATTCTCGTTGAACGATTTGTGAGTTATATCTCCTAATATTCTCTTTCTGGTTATCAACAGTAACCTTGAGGCTTCCTATGTGCTCTTTAAGAGAAGCGATATTGGTCTGCAGTGATATTACATCACTCTCCCTACTCTCTATCTGTACTCTTGCGCCTTCGATTATACGCCTGTTTTCAGTTATGATGTTTCTTGCTCCTGTCTCTTTCTCTTCTATATCTCTTTTCTTTGAAACAAGTCCTTCTGGAGAGAGGATAGTATCTATTACTGGAGGAATGGATTCAATATAAGTATTGAAGAGAGTCTCAAGCTTGGAAATAGAATCTTTTAGCCTCGAAAAATCCTTGAAGGCAATCTCTGATGAGTATTCTACACCGGAAGGCAGATTGGAAACAAAAGATGAACGTTGATCCAAGTCATTGAGTATTGAATATAAGGAGGAACGGAAAGATTTCTCTGCATCTTCTCTCCTTTCTGCACTATACTCTGTCCCTGTCTTTTCATCCACTTCCTGGATGAGGGACTCAATGACATTTCTCAAAGCATCGGAGAGACCATGAAGCTCGTTATCAAGCTCAGCATTGCTCTCTTCAGCCTTCTTGATCTCACTATTTAGTCTTCCTATCTCGACTCTTGTCTCAAAGAGGGCATTTTCTGTGTATTTAAGCTGTTTCTCTTTTTCCTCCAATCGATCGATGTAATCATCAAGGTTAGAAGTCGCCTCCTCTGCATCAGCCTTGGTCCTATCTATTTCATTTTGTATCTGTGTACACCTTGATTCGCTGTAAGAGAGCTTCTCCAGGTATTGCCTATAGTTTTCTTCAAAAGCAGAGATTGTTTCAGAAATACTACTTACAAGAGCCTCTGCCTTGCCTATTGCAATCTCCAGGTTTTTTGATTTCTCCTGATACTCAGAAACTTCACCGCTGGATGAGGAGATGACATCGTCATAAGTGGAAAGATCTGTTTCAAGCTTAGTCTTTCTTTCCTTTGCAGCATCTCTATCCTGAAGTCTCTTTTCCTTAAGCTTAAGAAACATATCCACTCTTGATAACTTTATATCCACATCAAGATAGAATGCCTTGTCTTTAAGCTCCTGCCACTTCATAGCCTTTGCAGCCTGTACTCTGGTACGCTCATAAGTACGTTTCACTTCGCTGACAGTGGAAGACAGCTGATTTATGTTTTCCTGGCTCTTTTCAATTCTATTCTGAGCTTCATTACACTTTGCCTTATATCTGCTTATTCCTGCAGCTTCTTCAAATATATAACGTCTGTCTTCCGGTTTATTGGAGAGTATCTGGTCGATCTTTCCCTGCTCAAGGATTGAGTATGCGCTTTTTCCTACTCCTGTATCCATAAAGAGCTCTCTAATATTTTTCAAGAGACATCTCTGGCCATTCATATAGTATTCACTCTCTCCAGTACGATAAATACGACGCCTTATGACAATCTCAGGAACATCCGTCATAAGCTTATGGTCTTCGTTGTCGATGGTAAGAGTAACTTCAGCCATCTCCCTAGGCTTTCTTGTTTCAGTACCTGCAAAAATGACATCATCCATTCTGGAAGCTCTCAGTGTCTTTGTAGACTGCTCTCCCAAGACCCATTTAATGGAGTCTACGATATTTGACTTACCACAACCATTTGGGCCTAGAAGAGATGTAATGCCATCTGCAAAATCTATATGTGTCTTATCGGCAAAACTCTTGAATCCATTGATTTCAAGCGATTTGAGGAACATCTGCTCTCCTTCTATCTTGTATTTACAAGACGTCTCTTTTATTTACAATTATATATTATATGCAAAGAGAGCTATTTGAACAATTTGATGATGAAAAAGTAGTCTGTGGCACTGATGAAGCTGGAAGAGGCCCCCTTGCAGGTCCAGTTGTAGCTGCAGCTGTCATTCTTCCCCCAGATTTTCCTGTAGAAATTCTTAATGACTCCAAGAAAATGAGTGAGAAGGAGAGAATAAAAGTAGAAGCTATAATCAAAAAGAAGGCCATTGTCTGGGCAGTCAGCGCCATAAGCCACAAGATAATCGATAAAATAAACATCCTCAACGCATCACTCTTAGGCATGAAAAGAAGCTATGAGAAAATAAGAGATGCTGGATATAAAGTCACTATTCTCCTTTGTGATGGTAACAAGACTCCTGACGTAGACTGCCCTGTAGAGGCTATAGTCAAGGGAGACGCAAAGGTGCCTGAGATCATGGCTGCTTCCATACTTGCGAAGAATCATCGGGATAGACTAATGGATGAAGCCGATAAAAAGTGGCCCCAATATGGCTTTGTCCATCACAAAGGGTATCCAACAAAGGAACACTATGAAGCGCTGAAAAAGTATGGTCCCTGCCCTATTCATAGGCTTTCTTTTAGGCTTGCAGACAAAAAAACAAAAAGAGATGAAGAACTTTTCTGAAAGCTGTTGACACATTTTCATGATTCATCTAGTATCTCTGACGTAATGCGACTGTGGTATAATGGCTATTACCTCAGCCTTCCAAGCTGAAGATGCGGGTTCGATTCCCGTCGGTCGCTTAGCTCCTAAAAATGGAGCTTTTTTTTTATTTAATTCATAAATTTTTATGGGAGTCTTTTACAACTCCCATAAATTTTAGTTAATTCTTCAAATAAAAAATTAGGCTGTATCCCTTTTATGATCTACAGCCAGAATATAAATGTAAGAATCAGCAATAGAATTCCATTGGATATGTTACATATCCCACTTCATCCAATTGATCGCATGAAACGAAACCTGCAGGAGCATTCAATAGAGATGGGATTCTATTTACTACTGTTGCACATGTGTGTTCCACAGTGGCTGGCTTTACAACATGGAACTCTGTATCAGGTTCGCCGCTGATCTTCCAATCGCACATATCTCCATCGCCCTTCTCATATACTTTTCCAATCGTCTCTTCTTCGATTGTTATGCCCTGCATTGTTTCTATGGTGACTACCGCAGACATACCGATACACCTACCCTTCTTAATATCCATACCAAGTGTCTCTGAGTAGACATCGTGATCTGCAACACATGGAACATGCTTCTGTGTGATGCTCTTAATAGTGAGACCAAGCTTATTGGCAAGTGCTTCAGAGCTTGTCCAGGCATAGGATGGTTCGAATACTGTAGGATGAGCAATCTTCTCTTCAAACTCTTCCTGTGTCAAATTACAGCCATGAGCTTCTGCAAGAGCAATGCCATACTCATCAACGTTATAGCTGTATGCCCCCTTTATCTTTGTAACCTTGTGGCAGCCACCTGCAACAAGGGCAACCATGTTGATCCAGAATATATCCTGCATACCGCTTCCTGTAATAGTGCAGTTGTTTTCCTTTGCAAGTTTATCCAGTCTATTGATCTCGGATGCAGAAGTAGTCCAAGGGTATATAGCCTCTTCACATGTTGTGATGACGTTGATTCCTCTTGTTACACACTTCTCAATCTGTGTATAGATATCAGAAATAAAAGAACGAGTTGTTATGATAGCTACATCTGCGTCACATTCATCCAGAACTTTGTCTTCGTTGTCGCTTATGATGATTCCTGTCTTTACTCCGAGTTCTGCCCAGTCGCCTACATCCTGGCCCACAGATGACTTATGTCCGATTGCACCCACAATCTGGCATCCCTTTTCATACAAGTAACGAAGAGTATACTTACTCATCTTTCCACAGCCATACTGAAGAACTTTGACTTTTTCCATATTATAATCTCCAAATTTTTATAGATATATTTGGATTCAATTACCTCTTCCCAGTTGAGAGTCAAACTATTTTGAGAAAACAACTGGAACTTGAAGTCTTAGGAACATATTTCTTTGTCTATTCTGCAGGTAGTTCAACTCCGTCATCTCTTCGCAGATATAGTCTCCTGCTATTACATATCCATTGTCAAAAGCGAACTTAAGTAACCTATCCGCCTCTTTCTTTTCATTGTCATAAGAATCCAGATATACACATGCATACATACCGCTTTCGAGAAGGAGTGTGTCATCCGAATACTCGGAGAGACGCTTGTCACCAAAGATAAATATCTTATCTGCAACTAGCTTTCCTTCCATAAAGTCATCTTTCTTTACACTGGTACCAAGGCTATAGGAAAGCACTTGAGGAATATTCATTTCAACGAGTTTTAGTCTAAGATTCCTAATACACTCTTCGTATTTCTCTATTCCATAACGATAAAAGTCAATTGGAGACTGGATATAGAGTATTCGCCTTCGTTCAATAAACTCAAGGGACAATGTTCCTGGAAGGGGGGACTTTCTATACCTCTCTATAGATTTTATTGTTCTATCAACTGCATCTTGAGTTGACTTCAAAGCCTTTATTTCATTTCTTATCTGGATACTTCTCTCTACAAGCTTCTCTTCGATTAAAACAATGTCTTCTTTTTCCAACAAGAGAGAAATATCTTTGATACTCATCCCCATATCACGCA
>CAMEQB010000067.1 GCA_945932505.1 uncultured Spirochaetales bacterium | reverse complement strand
CTATTCTACTCCTTTAACCGAAGATCAATTCACCAATGAATCCGATAGGGAACTGGATATCCAGCCAGATTCTGAAGCATCCGATTACAATAAATGCGACGATTGCCAGTGAAACAAGTGTTGTAACCCAGCTCTGCTTCTCATAAACCTTAAGCCACAAGAAGACAAATATCAGAAGTGAAGGAATCATCCCGATAACGTATGTTGCGCCAATAATGAGTAAAACAGCGGCAGGAACGTACCAGTTGATGAGCTTAAACTCTGCATTTGGACTCTTGAGGCCATTAATGAAAGCCAAGACAGATAGAGCGATGAGAGCTACGGATATGATTCCAGGAAAGAATCCCTTTGTAGGTTTCATTGCGGTGCTGTCCCAGAAGCCATACTGACCGAAAGAGATTACAGCAAATAAAACTCCTACTGCCAATGTAACAACTGGAACCAGAATCTTACTTGGAATCTTGACGGTTTTCTTATCGTCGAATTTCATATTATTCCTCTCCCTTAAGGTGTCTTGCCATTCTGGAGCACATTTTTACAGCGTTTTCAAAAGCACTTGTCTTTACAATTCCCTTTCCTGCAATGTCATATGCTGTGCCGTGAGCACATGTTACAATTGGACACGGAAGACCTCCGGCAATTGTAATTCCCTGATCAAAGCCTTTGAGCTTAAGAGCAATCTGTCCCTGGTCATGATACATTGTTACAACAGCATCGAATTCGCCTCTGAATGCTTTGATAAATGTAATGTCTGATGGATATGGACCGGAAGCGTTGATTCCTCTCTTCTTTGCCTCTTCAATAGCTGGAGTGATGATGTCGATCTCTTCCCTTCCGCAGAGGCCATTCTCACCTGCATGTGGGTTGAGGGCACAGAGTGCAAGACGTGGTTCCTTGAC
Organism: uncultured Spirochaetales bacterium; assembly: GCA_945932505.1. GTDB lineage: Bacteria > Spirochaetota > Spirochaetia > Sphaerochaetales > Sphaerochaetaceae > Ornithospirochaeta. Next base: position 8,093 of record CAMEQB010000067.1, on the reverse strand, counting down.
GCCGCTGTTTCTGAGAGAAACGTCAGCAAGTGTGATAGCTCTCAAGATCTTCTCTACAGAAAGAGCATCTGCAACTTCCTTGATTGGAATATGGCTTGTAGTTCTTGTTGTCCAAAGTTCTCCACAAACATTTATTTCTCCAAATGGAGCTGTGTGGTTAAATTCATGGGCAAGAAGATGGTGTTCTGACTCAAATGGGCAACCTGCCTTCTTCATACCTGCTTTGTTAAGTGGTCCAAAGCAGAAGCCTTCGATCTTCTTTTCTTTATAGAGTTCAACTGCATATGTAAGCATATCAAGGTTTGCCTTTCCACACTCTACAGTAAGCTCTCCAAGAGGAGCGTCTTTTGGATCAAGGTTCTTTCTATCCAACATTGGATAATCTTCACCTTCATTCCAGGATGCTTCTTCAACTGAATTTACTATCTTTACGCTGGCATTGACACCCTTATAGCCAAGAGCACGATCTAAAATCCTTTTGTCCCCAATGATGATAGGTCTGCAGTATGTATCGAAAAATCTTCTGCCAACAAGGTCTGCTACGATCTCCGGTCCTACACCTGCACCATCCCCAAGAAGTATTGCTACAATTGGTTTGTACATGATTTTCTCCTTTTGCACTTACATACATGAAATAACCATGCCAATTTTTCGATTGTATACAATTTTTCTTGTTAATTTCTTTTAATCACGTTATTTGCGAAATCGATATCAAAATAATGTACAACAAGTCTAAAAAACTTGAATGTTTCAAATATGTTTCAATTAATGTTTCACTATGTTTCATGAATCATTTTGTTTGACTCTTTGAAACATTATTAAACCGTTTTAGTTGTTCCTTGTTTCATTTTTATTTTCAGAATTAATATTCTTAAACTTTCTCCAAAGTGTTGTTCGTGATATTCCCACAGACAAAGCAAAATCATTGAGAGTCATTCCTGATTGAGCATATTCTCTATATAACTCTTCCGATGTTTTTGCTTTTTCTTTTCCTTTTATTTCAGGTAGATCCTTAGTTTCCTCTCTTTCATCCAAGTCGATTTCTCTGATTGTATCGAGTGTAATATTCTTCGAGAGGCTGAAGATCACAGCCCTTTCCGCCACATTTCTCAGCTCTCTTATATTTCCTGGCCATGAATATTTCTTCAAGCCATCCATAGCTTCTTTCTCAACCATTGGCTCCACGATGTTAAGAGCCTTACTCTTTTTCTCCACGAAGCGTTTGAATATTAGTGGGATATCATCTCTACGTTCCCTTAGTGGAGGGATATGGATTGCCAGCAAATTTATTCTATAGTAGAGATCTCTTCTAAATAATCCTTTTTCGATTAAGTCCGGAATATTCTGGTTGGTGGCGCTCATTATTCTTACATCCACAGGAATATACTCGTCGCCTCCAATCTTTCTAATCTCTTTTTCCTGTATTACTCTCAAGAGCTTAGCTTGGAATCTGATAGGCATCTCACCTATTTCATCCAGGAATATGGTGCCGCCTTGAGCAAGCTCAAAGAGTCCTGTCTTTCCTCCCTTGCTAGCCCCAGTGAAAGCGCCGTCAGTGTATCCAAAGAGTTCGGATTCCAGAAGCTGCTCGGAGAGGGCCGCGCAGTTGACGGCAACAAAGGGCTTATCTCGACGAGGGCTTGCATTATGCATGGATTGTACAAAAAGTTCCTTTCCTGTTCCTGTTTCACCGGTGAGAAGTACGTTCCCCTCTACTTTTGCATAACGGATTGCCTTGGCGATAAGCTGTTTCATAACTACATCTTCAGCAACTATATCGGAGAAAGAGTATTTTGCAACCAGGCCCTTTTCCTGTAGCTTTCCCCTTACCTTCTTTTCAGTTCTCCTGATATCTTCAACCAATCTCAAGGATACATAGGTTGCTCTCTTCTCACCTTCCATCCTAACCGGGTGCTCTGTAACAAGAACTGTGTGTTCGCCAATATTCTGAACCAGTTCCACATCCTCTTTAACTTTATATATACCTAAAGGAAAGAGAGTATCTGCATTGACACCTTCAAGACTCTTCTTTTTAAAGAAAGAGCAGGCTGCACTGTTTGCAGCAATAACGAGGCCATCCTCATCTATAATCAAAATAGAGTCTGGAGTATTGTCTACAAGAGACTTCATAAGGGCCAGCCTCTTACGCTCCCTATCAAGGATTCTTGCGGCGTTTAATGCGTCGTTAATTGAAGTCTCGATGGCGCTTTGCCCTGTCTTGATGTGAACGTACTTGTAGTTTTTTCTTTGGCATATACGCTTTAGCGTCAGCCCCCCGATAAAAGCCTCTGAGCCTTCCATCTTCATTTTTTCAATAGTGGAGTCCATCTCTTCTTCATCACTGACTTCAGCCATTGTTATGTCGATACCAGATAGCTTTGATAGCATTGGTGCCGAGCATATAGAGGAAGAAGGAAGGATCAAACCTATTCTTTTAACATACGGGTAGGTTTCTTTTACTTCCAATAGCGCTCCAGTAACATCGAAGGCATCCATCTTTATGTCAATGACTGTAAGCTCTGGATACTGACGCTTTATTGCTCTACCTGTCATTCCTCTTACTACGATAATGTCGTAGTCGCAGACTTTCTCCAATGCTCTGGTATCAGTGCCATACAGAAATGATGTTGTAAAATGGACACGTTGTTCCTCTACTCTTGCTATGGTCTCTTCATATAACGTCAAGAGTTCTTCATATGGCACAATGACAAGTACTTCAATCATATTGAGAATAATATCATACTGGGTCTCTATACTAAAGAAAAAATATTTAGAGTTCTGTTTTCTTTTTGGACAAATATATTGAGTACAATAGAGATACTACTACCATGAAGAGCGAAACAGGGATTATGAACTTATTTGCCATCTCTTCATTACTAAATGTACTAAGAGCATTGAGAAGAGAGTGGGTAATAATACAAGGAATTATACTTTTGCACCTCTTAAAGAGAATTACAAACATAAAGCCTACAGATACTGCATAAACTACTTGGCACATATTAGAAACTAGTTCAGCCCCGCTTCCATTAAAGAGGTTTACTATGTGTCCCACACCAAATAACAAGCTTGATACTATCATAGCACTCTTCTCGTTGCTCTCCGCCATCTCTTTGTAGAGCATTCCTCGAAAGAGTATCTCTTCAATAATTCCGGCAAGTATCATCGTAAGGGCATAAAGCATGCTGGAAATAAGAGGCATGTTCATCTTTACGCCAAACCATAGATTGACACTTGATAAAAGGATTAGAGGAATGTAATAGAAGTAATCTTTGCTCTTTCCTTCAACTCTCTTCAGCCCATATTTCTCCATTAAGTCTTTTCTCTTTATGTATAGAAAGAGAGAAACTGTAATAATGAGAGAGACTATTGCTGTCATTAGTTTCTCCACTCCGATTGTTCTACTAATATTATCTCCTAGGCTCATTCCCACCACATAGATCACTATGAAGACTATGGTCATATCTAGTTCTTTGTTTCTACTCTTCATTTCTCTCCTCCTGTATCTTTGATACTAAACTCTCAAAAAGAAGCGTCAGCATCTCTTTTGTTTCTTCTTCGTTATAGATAAGGGCATTATTTGCTAAGAGGCTGGCATTTCCGTGAATAGCAGAAAAGAGCGGGAAGAATATTCTCCTTATATCTTCTTCCCTCATTTCAGTCTCCCCAATGAAGGCTTGATATATGGGAGACATAGCCTCATCATTGAATAGAGCTGTGACACTGCCCCCGAAATGCCCAGACTGGAAAAGGAATAGAAAGAGGTTCTTCTCTTCGATGGCAAACTTTATATACCTTAAACCTAATGACAATAGAGGGTTATCTTCTTTTTCAAGGTCATTCATTAGATAATAGCTATGAAACTCATCAGCCTTTTCATAGGCTTTATCCCTAACTTCCTCCATGGTAGAAAAGTGGTAAAGTATCGGCTGAGTAGAAGAGCCCAGCTCTTTTGAAAGAGATCTGGCGTTAAGATTCTCCACGCCTTCTCGTCGTATTAAGTCAAAGGCGGCTTTGACTATCATATCTCGTCCTATTCTTGTTTTTGGAGGCATAAAACACTATCCCTTTGTTGTATAACAGATGTTATATATCAAAAGATAGACAGTCAAGTATCCCAAACAATCGTTTAGAAAAAAACTACATTCGCCCCTTAATGCCCATCGCCTTCTCTACATAATCTGTCATTATACCGTCTGCGCCTACAGAGAGTAGATATTCAATGTCTTCCTCTTCATTTACTGTCCAATACTGGATCCCCATATTATGGCTATGGGCATAGTTGATCACCTTGCTTGTTGCAAAGTTTACTCCAAACTTGAAGTACTGCTTTCCATAGAAAACCTGCAAGACAGAAACTGGCGGTTCATAGTTTTTCTTTCCGCATAGTGCTGCTATATAGAATTCCAGAGCCTCTTTGACGCTTGCACTTCTAATTAGATCAGGGTAATTGGCTGATGCATACTCTGTTATTTCATTTTTAAATGTCCCGAAAATTACTCTATCCAGTAGATTTCTTTCTTTTAGTGTAGCGTAGAGGATATCAAGGGCTCTCTTTCCGTTCTCTCCCCCATTCTTTATTTCAATTATATATCTGAAGTCTCCACGAGACAGTGAGTAATCAAGGAACTCTTCCAGAGTCAATATTCTCAGTGTATCGGGAACACTCTCTCCATGAAGGTCTTTATATGGATAAGAGCCATTTTTATCTACAAAACTCACTCCTATATTTAGTTTCCGCAACTCTTCCAGAGTAAGGTCCTCTGGTCTCAATCCTTCTTTTCCAAAGACATAGAGACTATCTGTCGTTCTATCCAGAGTATCGTCATGTAGGAGTACCAGTCTGTCGTCTTTTGTAATGTGCAAATCCATTTCCAAAACATCTGGTACGTTACTTCCATTAAGGCACATCTCGAGAGCCATTAAAGACTCTTCGGGAGCATCTCCTCCCCCCATTCTGTGGCCCACTATCAAGGAACCATTTACAATGAATGGGTTATCTGTATCATATGTCTTGATTTTATTTGGGTTACTTCTCCATCTGGCATGAATAATTAGAAAAGAATATATGACGGCTACAACTAAAAGAATCGCAATAAAGACTGTGAAGAAGTTTTTCATAAACTCAAACTAATATTCTTCAATAATCAGGGCAACCCGAGTTAAGTGTATTTTTCTTGAATTATCTTTCTCGTAAGAGAATAACTCTGTATTATTTAATTATGGCTAATACGGAAAGACTTGAAAAACTTAAAAGCATCCTCATCAAATCAAACGGAGTCGGAATCAAAGAACTCTCCAAAGAACTTGGCGTAACAGAAATGACAGTCAGAAGAGACCTTAAGTCGTTGATGGAGACAGGTGACGCTGTCATTGTAAGAGGTGTTGCAGTATATAGACCTAAGGCTATAAGTGTAGAAGCTCAAGTCTACTCCATCGAAGACGAAAAGAAAGTGATGAGAGAAGAGAAGGAGCGAATCGGGAAGAAAGCTGCCGAGATGCTGGAGGTGGGGGATGTAATCTTTCTTGATGTAGGAACTACACTGGAGAAAATGGCTTCTTTGATCAGCGATAACATGCAGATCACTGCCATGTGCTTTGCAGCCAACACTCTTTTCCAGCTACAAAAAAAGAACATCAGCCAAATAATCATGGGAGGAGGATACTATCATCCTTCCTCTACTGTATTTGAAAGTGAAGCCATGCTCCCTATAATGAATGGGCTGAGAGCTACTAAAGCCTTCATTGCTCCTGCTGCCGTGGATATGGCATTAGGACTAACCTGCTCTGTTCCATATGACAAAACAATAAAAGAACTGGAAATAAAGAATTCACAAAAGCGAATCCTTCTTATCACCTCAAACAAGTTCGGGAAAGTGAAGTCAACACTCTTTGGCACTTGGGACCAAGTGGATGCTGTCATTACTGACAAAGGAATAACTGAAGATTGGATTTCGTTCTTCAAAGAAAAAGAGATAGAACTCTTTATTGTTTGACCCTTTCAAAGAGTACAAGCTCTTTCTCTTCCTGATTCCTATTCTCCATATGGGTATATCCTATATCACTTAACTTAGACATCTTTATTCTGCCATTGGCTAGAAAAGGCGCGTTGTAGATTCTATCAACCCCTTCTACATACTCGCTTCCATATAAAGGATCAAAGAAATACAAGTAATCATTTGTAATAGATGTAATAGTAATATAACGGGAGGAGGACTCTGAGAAGACTTTTGCAACAGCCCTTCCTCCATTAGTGAGAGTTCTATATAAACTGCAGCCAGGCCCAAGAAATACTTCATGTGACCATAAGTAACTGACAACCAGCCCACTCTCTTTCATCTCTCGCTCTAAAAAGAGAGCAATATGTTTTATTCCTAGAGACTTGTCTTTTGGTACAAGAATACTGTATGAGAGGGAATATATACCTTCTATTACTTGAGAATCTATTTCTTCTCTTTCATAGAGCGAAGAAAGAGCGTTGATTATTGCAATAGGCGCTGAATCATTTGTTGTCACTTGATATGAAAGAGGAGTCTTCATAGCTTAATAATACTCCCTATTTCGAAAGAGTAAAACATAATTGGACCTCATCAAGAGGCCCAAAACGTTAGATGTTATTTCTCTTATACTGGTCCAGAAGAGCTTGAAGAGATGAAGATATATCCTCTGTAGCCTTAGATACATCTTTATCGTTTTTCAACATATCGCCAACACCATTCATAATCGCATAATAGAAGTCTGCGCTTGGTCCCACTGTTACGCTCTTCATATCTTTTGGAGTAGACAAAAGCTGTTCAGGAGCAACCCTAAACTGTGGGTTCTCTTCTAGCTTGGTCTTATACTCTTCGCTTTCCAAAGCCTCCAAGTTAGATGGGATATATCCAGTGGATATAGCAAATTCAGCCTGTACTTCTTTTCCTGTAAGGTACTTTATAAACTCCCAAGAAGCTTTCTTTCTCAGTTCATCTTCGCTCTCGAACATAACTAGGCATGAACCGGATACTGTTGCGCCATACATAGCATCTTCATTTACTCTCAGAAAGGGACTAGTTCCTACAGTGAACCTGTCACCGACCTTATCCAGTACTGATGAGACATTTGAGGAAGAGGAAGTAAAGACCGCTACTTCTCCAGCAACAAACTGATTAGTAGAAAGACTTTTATTCTCTACTCCACCCTCCGCATAGAGATTCTTCCATTCTGAAAGGAATTCTTCAAGTTTTCCATTCTCAATACAGTCCAGCTCCGTAGCCATGCTCTCACTGCCGTTTTTGTTGTTGACTACATAAGAGCCCATCTGTCCAAGCCAGTTGGCAAGTAAGGGAGTATTTGGTACCGTTCCATAACTAGCGGCTTCTATTCCAGCTTCTTCCATGTCTCTCTTAAGTTCTACTATATCTTTAAAAGTATCAGGGGCATTGTCCCAGCCAGCATCTTTCAGCATATCAGCGTTATAGAAGGTGATAGTAGTAGAGAGGGCGAAAGGAAGCCCGAGAGTCTCTCCCTGATAATCCCAGTTTGAGAGGGCTACAGGAATATATTCTGACGAAATATCCTCGTAATGAGTGAAAGCGTCGGAGGCTGTAAAAGCACGGCCTGATGAGAAGTAGTCGATCTTTCCTGTTGCATCCATCTGCATTACGTCTGGCAGCTCCTTATAATTCTCGGCGCTGATAATTGTCTTCATCAATGTTGTTGCATCTGAGTACTGTCCCTGATAAACACCCTTTACAGTTATCTGGTAGGGGTTTGTCTCATTGAAAGTCTTGATGAACTTATCCATCAGGACACCTGCTTCATCGCTGGCAGAGTGCCAGAAAGTGATTGTTACAGGCTCATCTCCTAACTTTACTTCTTCCTTTACTGCTTCTTCTTTTGCACCGCCTGCAAATAGAAACGAGAAAGAAAGAAAGAGAGAAAGTAAAACGACAAATAGCTTTTTCATAATAACCTCCAGTTTAACCGACTAAAGATCCATCCAATCCACCCTTCTTCATATTCCTTCTCATCACTATAAATAGAATGAGGGACGGAATAAGAGAAATGCAGACACCTGCCATAACCAGCTGATAGTTTTCATCCTCCCAGCTGTTAAG
>CAMEQB010000066.1 GCA_945932505.1 uncultured Spirochaetales bacterium | reverse complement strand
GATACAAGAATAATCAGAAAAGGCAGTGGAATCATGGGGTTCCACCGCCTTTCTATTATGGGCCTCACACCGGAAGGAATGCAGCCATTCCTACTGGGAGATGATGCAGTTGTATGTAACGGCGAGATTTACGGATTTATGAAGCTGAAAAAGGAGTTGGAGAGAAAATACTCTTTCGTCTCCGATTCCGACTGTGAAATACTCCTTCCTCTTTGGCATGAGTATGGTACAGATATGTTCAAGATGTTGGATGCCGAGTTTGCACTTGTATTATTTGACAGTGCCTCTTCATCTTTCATTGCAGCCCGCGATCCAATCGGCATTCGTCCTCTGTACTATGGATATGGTGAAGGTGATAACATAATCTTCGCTTCTGAAGCAAAGAACCTTGTAGGTCTTTGTGACACAATCCTCCCCTTCCCTCCTGGGCATTTTTATTATAAGGGTGAGTTTATTCCTTACTCTACAATCTATCATGCACCATCTTATGTATCTGATGACCTGGAGACAGTATCAAAAAACATAAGAGACAAGCTTATTAAAGGTGTAGAAAAGAGACTTGTATCGGATTCAAAGGTAGGCTTCCTCCTTTCCGGAGGCTTGGACTCTTCTTTAGTTTGCGCCATCGCTCAAAAGCATAGCGACAAGCCTATCAGAACCTTTGCCATCGGCATGGACAAGGATGCCATCGACCTTAAGTATGCAAAAGAGACAGCAGATTATATCGGAAGCGATCACACTGAAGTTATTATTAATAAGGATATAGTACTCTCTTCTCTGGAAGAAGTAATCAAACTTTTGGGTACATATGATATCACAACAATAAGAGCAAGCATGGGTATGTATCTTGTATGTAAGTATATCCACGAGTGCACTGATATCCGCGTTATCCTGACAGGTGAAATTTCAGATGAGCTTTTCGGTTATAAGTACACAGATTTTGCCCCTTCAGCAGAAGAATTCCAGAAAGAGGCAGAGAAGAGAATAAGAGAGATACACATGTATGATGTATTGAGAGCAGACAGATGTATTTCTGTAAACTCGCTTGAAGCACGTGTTCCTTTCGGTGATCTGGACTTCGTAAAATATGTCATGTCCATCAATCCTAAGATGAAGATGAATACTTATGGAAAGGGAAAGTACCTACTTCGACATGCCTTCGAGAAGGATGATCTTCTTCCTCAATCTATTCTTTGGAGAGAGAAGGCTGCATTCTCTGATGCTGTAGGACACTCTATGGTTGATGACCTGAAAGAGTATGCAGAAAGCTTGTATACAGACCAAGAGGCTGAAGAGAAATATAAGAAGTACAGCAACCCTACTCCATTTACAAAGGAATCACTTCTATATAGAGAGATCTTCGAGAAGTATTATCCTGGACAGAGCCAGATGGTTGTCGACTACTGGATGCCGAACAGAGAATGGGAAGGCTGCAATGTCAACGACCCATCTGCAAGAGTTCTTTCAAACTACGGACAAAGTGGCGTCTAATACATAGGCCGAATATGCAGGACCAAGGTTTTATACTTTGGTCCTTTTCTTTTGACTTCAATCAAGTAATAACATATATACAAAAAACTTTTTACAAGTTTCGCTATATTTGTTCATTTTTGATTAATACACAATTGACCTCTTTTGTTAAATCATTTATAGACTAGGAAAGTAATACTATCCCCCACATAGGAGTACAATAATTATGATATATGTCCTCTACAACCCACAGGCTGGTAATAATACTGGGTATGAGAAATCCAAAGAACTAGATAATCTATATAATAATGAAACATTAGAGTATATAAACATCACTGAAATCAACGATTACGACTCCCTATTTAATGATAAAGTAAAAGAGAATGATTCTATAATCATTGCAGGGGGAGATGGAACTCTTAACAGGTTCATTAATAACACAGAGTCCCTCACCTACCCTTGTACTATATATTATTATCCTGTCGGAAGTGGAAACGACTTTGCCAGGGACGTAGATAAAGAAAAGCCATTTCCTGTCAATGAGTACATTGAGAACCTGCCTATTGTGGAAGTAAAGGGAAAGAAGTATAGATTCATTAATGGTGTTGGATATGGTATAGATGGATACTGCTGTGAAGTTGGTGATTCTCTCAGAGGAAAAAGTGAAAAGCCTATCAACTATACATCCATAGCCATCAAAGGCCTTCTCTTCCACTATAAGCCTACCAAAGCGACCATTACTGTAGATGGAGTTAAGCACACATATGAAAAAGTATGGCTTGCCCCTACAATGCATGGAAGATTCTATGGCGGCGGTATGATCCCTACTCCTAGCCAGACTAGAAATGAAAACGACAAACTCTCCGTAATGGTCATGTATGGCAAAGGCAAAATAAAGACACTGATGGTGTTCCCTTCCATCTTCAAGGGAGAACATGTAAAGCATAAAGATATGGTGGAAGTTCTCTCAGGAAAGGAAATCAAAGTCGAGTTCGATAAGCCCACAGCTCTTCAAATCGACGGAGAGACAATACTCAACGTCACATCATATACAGCCACAGTGGCATAAAAAGAATGTGTGTTGTCCTTGTGGCAACACTTTTTTTTAAAAAAAGAGGACCCGTGATGACATCTCTGCTTCACGGGCCAAAACACTAAGAGCGAATATGACAAAAGTTGCTACCCCTAACCACCTTTGTCTCGTAAACCCTACACATACGGATTTACATATAGAACAATTCTTCTCTATATAGGTTACACTCTTTTTTCCTTTTGCGGTATTGTTTTATATGATTAAGGAGAAAAAATACACAAAAAATGTTTAATTGCCATGCCCATCCTGGTCTTTACACAAAAAATGCCCTTGTATGCACCGCAAGTGTCGATGAAATATCGAGGCTATCTCAGTTTCCTTATAGAAGCTTGGGTAGTCTTCCTGGTTTCAACACAGACCTTTCTATCATTGAAAAATGGGCGGAGAAAGAAACCTTTATAGGAGAAATAGGCGTGGACAAACGCTTTGAGAATAAAGAGCGTCAATTCTCTATCCTTTCTGATATCTTATCAATTGCTGAAGAGTACAATAACATCGTTACATTTCATCAGGTGGGTTGGACAGATGAATTTCTCAATACAGTTTTCTCTTTTCATTTAAGAGGCTTTATTGTACACGGCTTCACAGGCTCCTATGAAATATATAATGAGATCAGTAAACATGGGGGACTAGTTTCTCTTTCTCCAAGGGCAGAGAAGACAAAGTTATTCTCCACACTCAAAGAGAGAGGAATAACATACCCATTTCTAACTGAGACAGATACTGAAACAGGAATTAAAGAGAGAGAAATACTAAAGTCTTGGAACAACAAACTCTCCCTCATCTTTAATAGAGACATTGAAAAAGAAGTTGAAGACACGTTCTTCTCATATATTTAGTTTGTCCTCTTTTAGGACAAAATCAATAAAGTTTCAGTAAAATTCAAAAAAGTCATCAAAATCTTTAATCATTTTTCCTTATTTTTGCGTCTTAAAGAGTATAAGGAGAAATGAGTATGAGAAAAATGCTCACATTGTTATTATGCCTATTGGCACTTGCATCGGTATTCATCTCTTGTGCTGCAGAACAGCAAGCTGATGATTTGGCAACAGTAAGACTTTCCATAAATAGTGAAAGATCAAGAACAATCAATGAAGAAGGAAACAAAGTAGTCAAGTATCGCTTTGAGTTTAAGGATAAGGACGGAATTCAATACACCTCTGAATTTGATAAAGGAACTGGAATATATACAATGACAGGAATCAAAGCAGGATCTTATGAAATAAATTCTTATGCTTTAAACTCTGCAGGAAATGTTGTAGCAGAAAAAACACAAAATAAGAATATATTAAGAGGAATCAACACCATCAGTGTTCTTTTCGACACCTATAACAGCCCAGAGAAAGGTAATATAAGTATCAATGTAAAATGGAACGCAGGTGACTTCAAAAAAAAGGTAGACATCACTGGTACTATTAATCCATTAGGTGAAGATCCAGTGGGAATCACATTCCCTGCAACTGGTGAATCAAACAATGGAGATATCTCAACCGTCATCGAAAATCTTCCTGTTGGTTCATACCATATAAAAATCGTTGGTAAACAGGGTACTAAATCTGTCTTTGGTATAAACGAAGTTGTAGTAGTATCTCCAAATGCAACTACAGTAGCGAATTTTGATTTTTCAGGATTAATAGCTTCATCATCTATCACTGTTGTAAATAATCTTGTATTGCCATTAAAAGGAGAGCTTACAGCAAACCTTACTGAGGATAAAAATAGAATTACGCTTAATCTAAAGGTAACAAATTCCGGTATACCAGAAAACGTATATAAACCAGGTGGCACAATGAAAAAAGTTATTGCCGAATTCTTTGTAGAAGAAATTGGAGCGGAAACAAAAAATACAGCATTTGTTCCTGACGGAGATACAACACTTACTTGTACAACTGATCCATTCTATGGTCCTACAAACTATTCAGTGGTATTCTATCTTGAAGGCGTTGATTACTCTATGGGTTCAGCGAGAATAAAGCTAAACTATGATCCAGATAATAAGACAATGACAGTCTTGCCAATCACTGATTAGTCCTCATCCACATAAAGAGGATATTTGGGCCTCAGTTTATATCTGAGGTCCATTTATAAGCTCAAATCTATATCTACGAAGTAGGCTCTTAGCATCCATGATCTTTGTTTTCATATTGTCGTCTAGGTTCTTTAATGATTCTCCATTAAGAAACCAAGATAGATCCAAAACACTATCTTTTAAGCCTAGAGCGATGCTCTCTCCTCCATTAGATCCTTCTTTCATTTTTTCTATTACAAGAGAAACAGTTCTCCTTATATCCTTGTTTACTGAGAGTATAACTGTGCTGTCTGTCGGGTAATAGTTGTCACCAACAATAACATACCCACCCAACTCTCTTGCTTTATTAATTACAGTATCTGTTCTGTTTCCAATAAGAGTAAAAACAATATCAGAACCAGAACTGTAAAGAATATCCAAAATAAGTCTAAGAGTATCGTCATCAGTATTTTCTTCTATGAAGTACACTTCTACATTCCCGTTTGGCCCCGCTTCTTTAAACCCTTCGATGAATGTATTGACTCTTTCATCATCGGAAAATGCAATAACGCCTACTTTTCTTGTATCTGTCAACGAATATGCGCCGACTCCACATAGAAACGATGTGGGATTGAAATCGAAATAGAACTCTGAATAATTTCTAGGAAGAGAAGTAGAAGTAGCATCAGAAAGAGAAGCAAAGCGCTTCTCAGGATATTCATAGGAGAGGTTTTTCACTATTGCACTACTCTCTCCATATGAGAGTATTGCATCGTAGTTACTATTTATAGAACTTAAGACCAAAGCTTCTGCCTCAGAGTTATTTGTTATTCTCAATACGTCTACTTGAAGATATGGATAAAACTCTTTAACAGCATTATTTGCACCATCCAAGACTATATCGGAATTAGATTTGTCAGTAATAAAGGCAAAGTGACTTCGATCCTCAAATAGTGATATTTCGTTTGATCCTTGAGAGAAGAGAAGAGAACAACACAATACTACTAATACAAAAACAATACTCTTTTTCATTACTTTCCTTTTTTTATTAGTATAGCAGAGTCTTACAAATATAAAAGCCACCGATACTATGACCAGTGGCGTCTTAATTAAAGCATGATTACTTTTTCTTATGTCTCATTGCTCTGAGTTTTTTCTTTCTCTTGTGAGTTGCAATCTTATGCTTCTTTCTCTTTCTTCCGCAAGGCATGCTTGGGTCTCCTTATTCCAATTGGATTTTGTAATTACCGCTTCATTATGGAGAATTGACTACTGATAGTCAATACCCCATATTAGCCAACATTTCCATTGACGTACTTATGTACTCTAGGATAGACACCATCTTTACCGATTTTCTTTCCATCGATTGTTACATACCCGTCAATTGTCTTCATAGGAAGAGCGAAGAAGTGATCAGCCTTAAGATAAGTTGTGATCTTCTCTGTCTCACCCTGTCCTTCATATTCCAATACTGTTCCTACTGGAAGCTCGTCAGCGAAGATAAGCTCACAAGTTGAGTGTGTCTCATCTCCCTCTTCAGATGCAGCAAGAAGCATACCATAGCTCTTTACGCCTCTGAAGTTAGCTGGCTTGAGGTTAGAGACAAGAACGATGTTTCTTCCCATAAGCTCTTCCTTCTTATAGTAAGGAACGATAGAAGAAACAATCTGTCTTGGCTCCTCTTCACCACAATCAAGCTTAAGAATATAAAGCTTGTCACCTTCTGGGTGCTTTTCACATTCAATGATCTTTGAGACTTTGAGAATTACTTTTTCAGCCCAATTCTCCAATAGTGACTTTGATTCGTCCATTTTTCCTTCATCCTTATTTTTCTTTTCTTTCTTTTCTTTCTTAGCTGGCTCTTCAGCCTTCTTCTCTTCTCTCTCGCTCTGGCTTCCTGAGTATCTTTCTCTCAGTTCATCTACTCTCTTGTCTTCAAGCTTTTCAAAGAGAAGTGATATCTCTCCTACCTTCAATTCGCCATTGAATGTTCCACAATCATTCCATGTAGAAGATGGTGAAGAGACGAAGGCAAGAATCTTGTCTCCTGTTGATGGCATATATGGAGTGACCATAACACCAAGATCCCTAATGAGGTAAACAAGAGTCCTCAATATTGCCTTTGCCTTCTCAGGATCTTCATTTCTAAGCTTCCAAGGCTCTGAAGCCTGGAATGCCTTGTTACCGATATCGCTGAGAGCGAATATAGCTCTGAGTGCGTCTCTTTCATCGGCTCTCTCCAAGCTATCTGTAATCTCTTTTTCTTTCTCGATGATCTGAGCCTTCAACTCTTCGTCCAAAGCTCCTTCACCAAGGTTGCCGTCATAGAATCTCTTGACGAAGGTAAGAGTTCTATTAACAAGGTTTGAGAGATTACCGATAAGCTCCTTGTTGATCTTCTCCTGGAAATCTTTCCAAGTGAAAGTGAAGTCCTGCTTCTCTGGTCTATTGTAGAACATATAGAATCTCCAGACATCTGCAGGGATTCCTGTCTCCTGTACATCGTTTCCAAATATTCCGATACCTCTGGACTTACTGAACTTTCCGCCTTCGTAGTTCAAGTACTCAGTGGATGACATATGATGGAGCATAGTCCACTTCTCACCGGTAGCAAGAAGAGAAGAAGGGAAAATAACAGTATGGAAAGGAATATTGTCCTTACCAATAAACTGGAAGAGTTCAGTGTTCTCTGGATCTCTCCACCAATACTCCCAATTATCAGTAGCATTGGCAGTAATGGAGATATATCCGATAGGAGCATCGAACCATACATAGAAGACTTTATCTTCAAAACCCTCTTTTGGTACTGGAATACCCCACTTAAGGTCACGAGTAATACATCTTTCCTGTAAGCCGTCTCTGATCCAAGAGTTTGTGATCTGGATGGCATTCTTTGCCCAGAATCCTTCGACTGAAGCTTTGTCCATCCATTTCTGCAAGAGAGGCAGTGCCTTTGGCAGGTTGATATACAAGTGCTTTGTCTTCTTCAATATTGGAGTGTGTCCACAGACAGAGCACTTAGGATCGATTAACTCTGTAGGATCCAGAAGTGTTCCACATTTATCACACTGGTCGCCGCGAGCCCCTGTATCACCGCAGTGAGGACAAGTACCTGTAACATATCTATCTGCCAAGTATCTCTTACACTCAGGGCAATATAGCTGCTCAGATTCCTTCTCGCTGATATATCCGTTTTTATCTACTTCGTTGAATATATGCTGGACAATCTCAGTCTGCTTTGGAGTGCTTGTGCGTCCAAAGTAGTCGAAGCTGATATTAAACCACTTATAGATGTCGCGATGAATGGCATGGTAGTGGTCACAAAGCTCACGAGGAGTGACACCCTCTTGAAGAGCTCTTGTTTCACTGGCTGTGCCGTATTCATCTGTGCCACAGATATAAAGGGTCTCATATCCTTTGGAGCGACAGAAACGGGCAAATACATCTGCACTTAATACCTGAGTAAGGTTACCCAGGTGTGGAATATTGTTTACATATGGTAAAGCTGATGTGATTAATCTTTTTTTCATACGGTGAATAATTATAGATAATCATTGACGAAATTGAAAGACTAGAAGATAACTTGTACATGATAAAAGAACTTACTTATAAAGAAACAGTGAAATTCATCCCACTTTTGGAGAAGAATCCAAGTCTAAACCTTTTTTTCCTTAACAACATAAAGCTCTTGAAGTTTGGTATAGACTACAAAGTATACCATACTCCAGGATTGTTGATGATGCACTCTAAGTTCTTGAATATAGTTCTATACAAGTATGATGACTACGATGTAGGTGAAGTCGCTCATTTTATAGAAGAAAAGAAGCCTATTTCCATTAATGGACCTAAAGACGCTTTATCCCCACTAGAGGGAATACTAACGGGGAATTGGGAAACAACATATCCACCGATGATGAGTGTGACGAAAGAAGATTTCACAAAGTGTGTCACCCGTAGTGATAACCTTTCATTCCTTCTCACATATGAAGACTTTCTTGAAGTAGCAGAACTCTACTCCAAGGATGAAGAGTTCTCTTCAGGCTTTGAGACAGAAGAGAAAAAAGAGAATTGGGCGGCAAATATGGAGGAAGAGATGGAGTATCCTCATGCTGCCTGCGGCTATAGAGTAAAGCACAGACTTGTAGGGGTCGCATACCTCTCTGCCGCCACAAAAGAGAGCGCAATGGTAGTAGGAGTGCTGGTAGACAAAGACTGGAGGGGCGGAGGAATCGGTACAGAGATAGCCCAGGAGATAACAGATATCGCTCTAAACGACCACCTGATAAAAAGGCTTTGTCTATTCCCTTCTGGAGAGGAATCAAAGCATATATATACAAAGCTTGGTTACAAGGAAGTGGGAGAATATGCTTTCTTCAAGAATAAAAACATAGCGACAAACTGATATGCTTAAAGAACTATACTCCATATTCTTATTTCATCTATTTCCTGTGGCAAAAGAAGGGAAAAATA
>CAMEQB010000065.1 GCA_945932505.1 uncultured Spirochaetales bacterium | reverse complement strand
AAAGAGATGAAAGAAATAGTAGAGAGAATAGCAAATGGAGAATATAGCGCAAGAATAAATAAAAAAGATATGGGGCTATTGGGCGATTTATCTGAAGAGATGAACTCCATGATAAAAGATATAGACGAAAGGATTCAGAAGACTTTGATTGCTGAAATTAGAGAAAAAGAAGCTGAGAACAAGGCTCTCCAAGCCCAGATCCAGCCTCACTTTCTTTTTAACACTATCAACAACCTTATTGCCCTTCTCTATCAAGATGACATGGAGAAACTGGAAAAGAGCTTATATCAGTTCTCGGATCTTCTTCACTATGTAATGAGAAAGGAAAGCTCTGTGACTCTTGGTGAGGAACTTACTTTCTTAGACGACTATCTATCTCTCCAGTCCCTTCGATTCTCAACAAGAATGACTTATCAGATGATGATACAAGAGAGTACAAAGGAAGTAGAAATACCACGGCTACTGTTGCAACCCTTTGTAGAGAATGCAATTCTACATGGGATAGAGCCTAAAAAGACTATGACTACACTTCTTATTTCATCTCAATTCGAAGGAGACGATGTTGTCATAATAATCAGAGACAATGGTGTGGGATTTGATGTAGAAAAGACAGACATCACAAAAAGAATAGGATCATCAAACTCCATGGAGAGATTGAAGCTAAAGTACGAAGGATCCTCCACAACTATTTCTAGTAACCCAGGAAAAGGATGCACAGTAAGAATATATATAAAGGGAGCGAAGTTATATGAAAATAGCAATAGCTGACGACGAGCCGGCAGTAAGGACAGTATTATCACACCACATCCATGTATATAACCCTAAGCTTTATGACATTCTTACTGCCGACGACGGAGAAGACTTGATTACTCTAGTAGAGAAAGAGTGTCCAGAGATCTTATTTGTAGATATAAAAATGCCAGGAATGACAGGCCTTGAGTCATTAAATCTGCTTAAAGAAGAGAATATGCTGAATGACTCATCAATCTATATGATCTCTGGATACACAGATTTCAACTATGTCAGGGAATCTATGAAACTGGGAGCAAAAGATTTCTTACCTAAGCCTATAAGATATAGTGACATCGAGGCTATTCTTTCAAAAGAAGAGAAAAAGAGATTCCCTGGAATCACTCCTTCTCTCTTGAAGACAATGGACAGAAAGGAGATTGAGGAGTATCTCTCCTCCCTCACATCTATGGAAGACGGATGGAGAAACTTGGACAAGACTCAGTTTTCAAAGAGCATAAATGATTGGTACAGCTGGGGTAATCCAATAGAAAAAGAATACTTTAATGACACTTATGGCTTGAAAACCAGCGATATAGAAGAGCAGAAAGAGAGACTAGATAAATTCCTGGAGGGCTTAGATGAATCAAAAGAGAAGAACCAAGTGAACTTCTCTATCATAGACTACATAAACAAAAACTATACTCTTCAAGACTTCTGTATGGAAAACTTGTGTTCTGTGTTTGGGTTCTCCGCCCAGTACATAACCCGAGTAATAAAGAAGAATACAGGACTAAGTTTCTCTAACTACGTAACGGAACTGAGAATAGAAAAAGCAAAAGAAATAATGAGACAGCCCCAATCGAGAATAAACGAGGTTGCAAGGGATGTAGGTTATTCATACTCCAGCTACTTTACAAAAGTATTCTCCCAGAAAGAGGGAATAACTCCATCTGAATGGAAGAAGAACAACACTTAATCCAGGCTCTCTAAAAACTTCTCAGCAAGAGGTAAAAACAACTGGTGGCCACTTTCATTCAGGTGGCTCTTATCGTTGGGGCCCTGAGAAAAAGACGCTCTGAAATCAGGGTCATACATATTTATGCCGCTGTTCTTTGTATTAAAAGCCTTTATACCATTTCTACTGGAAACAGATAGTATTATCTCAGAGTATAGCGATAGCGGATACTCCTTCTCATCCATTCCATCTCCTACGATGTTCCAAGGAGTAAAGAAGGCTATCTTTGAATTTCTATGACTATCTTTTAATCGAGAGATTATCCTATCTACACCTTCTTCAAAAACTGAAGGCGATAACTGATGGTTATAGTCGTTCTTTCCGCCGATGACAATTATATAATCTGAATCAGGAACCACAGAGAGTCTATCGACAACTGGAGTCCCGTGGGCTTCTTTAGAAACTAATCCATTGCCGTTGATTCCAAAACAATTCCAATCCATATCATGCTTTTCAGCTAGCTTATAATTCCAAGATTTCTCAACAGCATTATGGTTATTCGCTATATAGCTGTCTCCAATGAAGGATATAGAGGCCTTATCTAGAATAGATCCTGTCTCCTTGGCTCCTCTGAAAGTCTTTCTTTTATAAAGTACTGTGTCAGAAAAGGGGACGACGCTGACAGAAGATGAGAATAATGCAATATCTGCAGTCTCTCCATCATCCTCTCGCTCGCGCCTTACAGTATAAGACACCCCTGTGTCTTTCGAGATATAGAGGCTGGAAGTAAAACCGGAATCCACTATCCCCCATTTCTCATGAAATTGCGCTGAAAACAAAAAACCTTCTTTCGCCACCAGCATGGAATAATCTTCTGGAACGAAGAGTGTAGAATAAACTCTGTTTAATCTACTTGGTTCGACACTTCCATCTTTATTAAGGCTTCCTCTTTTAAACACAATTTCCATTTCTCCTCTCCAAACATCTATGTCGGCCCCCTTTTTAGGGGACCGAAGAGCTATTTTATTTTCCAACAATCTTCAATACGAAGTCTGCCATATCTGGTGTTGCTTCATAAATATAAGATGGATCACTTGGAACAAAAGTATAATCTGTGATTGGATTAGCTCCATCGAGAAGAGGAATATCGTCTCTGAGAGACCAAGCTCCAAGTGTATTGAATGGAACATAGCCCGCAGACTGTCCGTCACTTCCTCCTGCAAGATATCTAGTGAGAAGCTTAGCTGCATTTGGATGATCACAGTTATCGATTACATAAAGGTAATGATAGTTTGGGATACCGATAGCTGGCTTCATGTTGATGATACCAAGGTGGAAACCTTTGTTTTCATTGTTTCTAAGCTTGCTGGATGGTCCCCATGCAATCTTATTCTCTGTAACACCTGCAGCGCCACAAGCTGTAACTGCTTCGTCTGAGCCAGGAGTATAGACGATATCATTGTTAAGAAGTCTATAAACAAGCTCATATACAGGGTCGTTTACACCACATGTATAAACGATATCTTCTCCGAATTCACGCTTATACTCTTCAATAAGCTGATCCTTGACCAGACCTAAAGCAGCAAACTGAGCGATATAACTCTGGTTTGTCAAAAGATCGTTCATAATGATCTTTCCTCTCCACTCTTCTCTTGTCAGATCCCACCATGAGTCGATATCCACACCATCAGGGTTAAGCTCTGTATTGTAGAACCACATTACGGCTGCAATCTGGAAAGGGAAGCCTTTAAGCTCTGATTTTGGCGTTGTGAAGTGAGCCATAATATCATCAGGATAATAGCTGGACATAATACCAGGCATAACATACTCAAGATACAATGATCCGTCATCATCGGTCACGTGGATCAAATCAGCTCCGCTTACTCCAGCTTCATGCTCAGCCATTACTTTTTCTTTGATGACATCTACTTTCAAGCTGACTACTTCTGCTTCAATGCCAGGATATTCAGCCATAAAAGACTCGCAAGCCTTTGCCATACGGCTGGAAGAAGAGTAGACAACTACTTTTCCTTCATTCTTGGCCTTTTCATAGAGTTCGGCTTCTGTTTCGCTTCCATCATTGATTTTGTTTTCTTTTGCCCACTCTGTGACTACAGGCTTTCCTTCTTCAGCCACGTTTTCAACTGCTTTTTCTTGTGCTCCTGCAGCAAAAAGAGATAGTGCTGTAATAGTTACAAGAAGAATGACTAATAGCTTTTTCATGAAATTCCTCCTTTTTATGAATGCTATTTGATATCAGAATCAGAAACATCGACTTTTTTGATCAGTCTTCCCGAATCTTTGTCATAAACTGTAAAATTATCTGGGGAGAATCCGAGAGAAACCATTTCTCCTGGACTAAGACGAATAAGTCCCATCAGCTTGATAAGTATTTTTGTGTCCCCCACATTCACTTCAACAAGTGTTTCAGAACCGGACGGCATGACAGAGTACACTTCTCCAACTATTGAGTTTGGAGGTATCTCTCCTTTAATGCGGGAGATAGTAATCTGCTCAGGCCTTATTCCTACAACGACTTTAAACTCCCCTGTTCTCTTTTCTTCCCCTGTAAATGTATTTTCTTTATATGAATACTCACCGATGACAGTATCTACCTTTAGGCTCTCGTCTTCGTATCGGGCTCTTCCCTCCACAAAGTTTGTTCTAGGTGTGCCAATAAAGGCGGCGACTTCCAGATTTGCAGGGTTTGTATATACATTTATTGGAGTATCAACCTGTTTCAGTTCACCATTGAAGAAAACAGCAATATGTGTACTCATAGTCAAAGCTTCACTCTGATCATGAGTGACATAGACCACAGTAGTACCCATCTCCATATGAAGTCTCTTTATTTCAGAGCGCATATCCATTCTTAGTTTTGCATCCAAATTAGATAAAGGCTCATCCATCAATAGTAGCTCCGGGTCCGATACTATTGCTCTCGCAATGGCGACTCTCTGTTGCTGCCCCCCAGACAGCTCACTTGGATAACGGGCGGAGTATTCAAGAATCTGGAGTCTTTCCAAAGCTTGGTCTACCTTTCTTTTGATCTCCTCTTTTGCAAGTTTTTTAATCCTCAACCCAAAAGCAACGTTTTCAAATACTGTCATATGTGGCCAAAGAGCATAAGACTGGAAAACCAAGTTAAGCTTACGTTTATCAGGAGGAGTAAAAAACTCTGTTGCAGCATCCACAATCTTCTCATCGTTCATTAAAATGACGCCGTTCTGTGGGTTCTCCAACCCAGAAAGAACTCTAAGTGTTGTAGTCTTACCACATCCAGAAGGACCCAAGAGAGTCATAAAGGCTCCGTCTTCAATTGTCAGGTTCAGATTCTTCAATACATGGTTGGAACCATAGTACTTATCGATATTCTTCAGTTCTATTCTGCTCATTTTAACTCCTTCAATTCAGACCACCAACAAGGTCAACTTTACTGATCTTTCCGCCAATCCAATACGAGCCGAAAGTCAATATGAATATGACGACAGCAATTGCATATGCATAAGGTTCATAGTTTTCGTTTGTATACATAAATGCCAAATAGGACATGGTACACATCTTAGGTGTAAGAAGAAGGATAACCAGGTCAAGCTCCTTCATGACACCGATGTAGATAAGCATAAAGCCAGAGAAGAAGCCACCTTTTGTAAGAGGAAGGATAATCTTCCTAAAGCGATGGAAGAATCCTGAGCCCTCGATAATTGCAGCCTCCTCAATCTCTGAGCTTATCTGCATCATACTGGAAGTACCTGAGCGGGAAGCAAAAGGCAGGTTCTTAACGACACTTATAAGTACTAGAAGTGCAAAGCTTCCATACAATGCAGGTATTATTCCATGCCTTGTTGCAAACATAGAGATATAAATGGCACCAAAGGCTATTGAAGGAATGAGATATGGGATAAACACCAGCTGCTCGACAAGTTTTCCTGACAGTTTCCTTCTTCCTCTTGATATTACATATCCCAATAGCTGTCCTATGACAGATGCTATAAAAGACGTGAGGATTACTAGCTTAAATGTGCACCATATACTATTCCAGAACAACTTATTAGATAGTATTCCTGCTTCTCCTTCATAGAGATTAGGCATGGATCCTTCCTTACCGATCCAATAGTGGAGAGAGAAGTTATCGAGAGTAAAAATACCAGGCTTAAGCATAAATGTCTCGACTGTCAAAATGACCAAAGGAAGAATAATAGCTACTATTACGAAGATCAGAAGCAGGGCAAATATCAGATGTCTTTTCCATCCCAGTTTTACAACAGTACTTCTTCCACCCTTTCCCCCGATTGTTGCATAACTCTTTCTGGCTCCGATTGCCTTCTGGTTAATAAAGATATTCAGAGAAGAAATCACTATCATTATAAGAGCGATAGCATATGCCACTGCCTTACTATTTGCACTGTTCTGAGAATAGAGCATAGTGGAAATAGTATAGTAGTTCACTTTCATACCTAAGTATGCAGGGACGCTGAAGGTTCCTATGGACCTGGAGAAAGTAAGAATAAAGGCAGAGAGTACCGAAGGCAACACCAATGGGAAAGTAATCTTTCTCAGGATCAAAAACTTTCCTGCTCCAACCACTTCACCCATCTCCTCCAATTCAGAGTTAATAGACTTCAACGCTGCAGAAACTAATAGATAGGCGTATGCATAGTAGTGAAGAGATAGGACAATGATTATTGGAACAGGACCATAAGCGAGCCAATCTGGAGTATTGATTCCTATCATAGACAAGAATCCAGGAATACCTCCGACTCTACCATTCTTAAAAACAGCAGACCATGCCATAGACATACTCCAGGATGGAAGAATGTATGGAATTACGAACATCAATGAGAAAAACTTCTTTCCCTTTATATCGGATCTGACCAATAGCCAAGCCATTACTCCACCCATTGTTATGCTGATAATAGAAACAGACAGAGCTATAAACAGTGAGTTCAACAATGGCTTATATAAAAGAGAGGAACTAAGCTCGGAGAATAGCAGTCTTGTCCAATAATAGAGTGTGAAATCTCCTGGCTTTGATCCTGGTATTCTTCTTACATCCCTCTGCACCACTCTAAATGTTGTTGCGATGATCTCAACAAGAGGGACAATAATCAGGTATGAGAGAAGAATGACTGAAATCAAGACTATGATGTTATAGGGGTTGGAAAAATAGTTCTTGATTTTGTTTTTTATTCTTAACTTTCTTGTATCTATATCACTTTTCACTTTGTCTTCTCCTCTCCTCTTTTCTATAAACTGTCCATGACAGGGCTAACCCCAATATGGGAGGAACCAGAAGCATGCTTATTCCATACTGAAGAAAGAAAGCCATAGTTTCTCTTTCATCAGACAGCTTAAGTAGAACGAGTATGAATAACGCCACCACAATTCCTGTGGCCCAAAGAAAGGCAGAAACAATCATCCCTGGTTTCTTCATACGTCTCATGCAAAGAAGAAATGGGATGATGCAAAGAATAGATGGGGCTATTACTTCTAATACAGAAGCAACCACAGAAGGTAATGATACAAGGAGATTGTCTAAGGGCCCCATCAAAAAAGATAGAGAAAGGAATAAAGCCATAAAGAACAAAATCGATATGCAGAAAGAAAATAGGAATGGAGATGTCCTCATTCTTCCTTCATCATCATGCATTAGACTATCTACAAACAGCGATAGGTTCGATTTAAGACTCATCCTCTTTCTCCTGATAAAAAGAGGATAATATGGTTTATTTTTGCTTTGTTTTTAAAAGAATATAACTTTTTGAAAGGTATTTATACTTTTTGAAACTAGAGAGAGTGGTATCAATAGACGTTGCCATAATAATGGGAGATAGAATTCCTCTCTATTCAGAAGCATTAGGTGGCAGAGATTGGAGCGGCACTGCAGTTGAAAACTTCAACCTTCCTATTAACCTAATGTTTGGAACATGTTAGAAAACAGATGTCGAGAGAACGCAAAGCTGTAATATGTTTTACTGTGCCAATAACCATGAGGCTTACCTTTAGGGTTTATTTACAGTACATCTCTTCCTTTTTTCACTTTTTCCCTATTGGAAAGAAGCTTTGTTATTCCTTTATCCTTCTTTTCTATTAAGAGTCCATTTACAATCAAAGGCAGAACTATCTTCTTTCTGAAATAAGTTGAATCAGAAAGCATTAAATGAGATGCAACCTCGCTATATTTTCGTGGCTCGTACATACAGAAAGAGAGAATTTTCTTTGTATTCTTTTCATCCAATCCTTCTATATAAGGGTAAGTAATATCGTCTTCCTCCATTACTCCCTTGTTAGTCAAATCAGGTAGAGTCAAAGTAAAATGGTCGGTATAAGAAGAGACAAAGGGCCTCCATTCGTCATCTTTATCTTTGTAATCTTCCATGATTTTATCAAAACCAGTCCCTGCCGCTTCCATCAATTTGAGAGACACTAAAATATCGCATATAAGAGTATTTCTTCTCTTTGAGATAATACTTGATAAATCATAGGTTAATTGGATTTTATCTTGCAAATAAAACGAACCAGGAGAAGATATTTCTAGTCGATTTGAAAACATATCTATCTGAATCTGTGTTCCTTCAAGACTATAATCTCTGTGAGCAAAAGCATTTACTACCCCTTCTAGCACTGATCTTGTAGGATAGGAATCGATGTTTATTCTACCAGTACCTGTTTTTATATAAGTATGGTTCTCTCTTGATAGGACAAAATCCATAGCAAACTTAATGCCATCAATTATATTCCCGTTGTACTTTGATATTGAGATTATCCTATCATCTCCTCTATTTATCCCCTGGTACAAAGCACACTGAATATCTGCTTTACCTTTCATTTTATCGGAAAATAAAAAGCTACCATTTTTCAGATAACCATCTTTATCCATGAATCCCATTGATATTAACTTTTTATCAGTTAATTCAAGCCCATCATTCTGATAAGAATAGGCTTCGAATAATTTCGAGAAATCTTCTCTATTATATTTCTCATTGGTAGAAAGCGTATCATAGGAAGAGACATTTCTTTTTGCCATTTCTAATATCTCTTCGTATGAAGCACCATTAGTGAATCCCTCACGCCTTATGTAAATAGCAGGTACACCATTATATTTAAGGACAACAGGTTTTGCACTTTCCTTGCTTACTCTGACTACTAACAGGTATCGCTCTTCCTCTCGTATTTGATAAGGAAGAAATGAAACTGTAATACCAGGCCTTGGGTAAAGATGTTCATTGACCATACTGTTGAAGAAATTACGCTCATTATCTGCACCTTTTCTATCAAAACCAATCAGTTTTGATGTCTTATCTTCAACGCCAATAAATAGTTCTCCCCCAATATTATTTGCAAATCCTGCAATCGTCTTTAACCATCCGACAATATCTGTTCTGTCGAGTCTAGCTTTAAACTCATGTGTAAGATCTTCAAACACTTGTTTCCCAATGATTTCTTCTAGATACATATTAGCCTCTTTGAACTTACTTCAAA
>CAMEQB010000064.1 GCA_945932505.1 uncultured Spirochaetales bacterium | reverse complement strand
CTGAACTTGACCATGTTGTAGTCGAATCCGAGCTCATACTTACTCTTGAATGTCTTCTCTGGGTCGACTGCGTCGCCGTTCATCTTGTTCTGAGCACAGTCAATCTTGCAGTCTACGATGACGCCGTTCTCGTCTACAACTACTGCTGCAACTGTTGCTGAGTAAGCAGCCTGTGTTGTTGATGAAGAGTCTGAGTAGACAACACCCATACCGAGCTTATACTTTCCACTTGTAGCCTTTGGTGTTTCAACTACTGGAGCCGGAGCCTCAACAACTGGAGCTGGTGTCTCAACCTTAGTCTCTTCGACTTTAGCTGGAGTCTCTGGAGCTTTGACCTCTGTCTTTGGAGCTTCTGCTGTAGTTGTAGAAGTTGTAGAAGTCTGAGTTGTTGTAGTTGTTCCTGTTTCTGCTTTCTTTCCACAAGAAACGAAAGAGAAAAGGGCAAGAGCAACAAGAAGAGCAATAAGAATCTTCTTCATTTTCTATCTCCCATTTTTAATTAAACCATTTAGTTTGGTGACATGCACCTCTATCCATTCAACCATTTTGACAACATATAGTCAATAAATTGGTATCGATAAAACATGTTTGGATAGTATAAAACTTAAAAAGTATGGCAAAAGAGAGAGTAATAACATCAAAACAGATGATAATAAACAAACTTTAATGATTTGTTCATTATCAAGGTTGAATATTTATATCAGTCAAATCATATTCTTAATGCTTTGTTTCTATTGCCATTTTTTCTCTCTTTTGATAGATTTTTTTCAATATGACACAGAGACACAGAAGAGACATAGATTTCTTTAGATAATATGACCCAGATACCGGTATTCACCGGTATTTTTTTTGTGTTGCGGAGGAAAAGATGAATTATTTCAAGGGTAGAAGCCTATGTGTAATCGATGATTTTTCAAAGGAAGAGAGACTCTATCTCTTTGAGAAAGTAAGAGAGCTTAAGAAGGCCATTGCAGATGGAGACAATGAAAAGAGAGATAGTTTTAGAATCAATGATCCTGACTTCGGTATTTATGAAGTCTTTCTTGAAGACAGCACAAGAACAAAAGAAAGCTTTCGTAACGCTGCAGAGTTCCATCATGCAAAACTAACTGAAATGAGTGCAGACAACTCTTCTTTCAATAAGGGAGAGAGCTTCAGCGATACTTTCAACACTCTTTGCGGTTATAACAATAGAATATTTATCATAAGAAGCAAGGTTGAAGGTGTAACAAGACACCTTGAAGAAGAGTGTTCCAAGTATGCAGAGAGAAACAATCTTGGCTTTAAGCCTGTGTTTATTAATGCAGGTGATGGAAAGCACGAGCATCCTACACAGGAACTTCTGGACGAGTACTCTTTCCTTGAAGACAACAACTGGGATACTTCTTATCTCCACATCGCACTTGTTGGCGACCTTTATCATGGAAGAACAGTACACAGTAAGGCTGATGGTCTTACCCTTTGGTCAAAAGTAAAAGTCGATCTTATAGCTCCACAGGAGCTGGCTATGCCTGAAGCATATGTGACGAAGATGAAGGAAAATGGCTTTGATGTCACAGAGTACCCATCAATTGAAGAGTATCTCAAGAGTGGAAACTGCGCAGACAAGTGGTACTTTACCCGTCCTCAGCTTGAAAGGATGGGAGAGAAAATCTTACAGAAGCAGGATGAACTGAGAAAGAGCATTACTTTCAGAGAAGAGTTTATGGATAAGCTTCCCGCAAACACCAGATTCTATCATCCACTTCCACGCCACAAGGTCCACCCTACTATTCCGACATTCCTAGATGAGACTCCTCTCAACGGTTGGGAAAAGCAGTCTATCAACGGCATGTACACAAGAATTGTCCTTCTTGCCCTTGTTGCTGGAAGAATAGGAGATGACTTCGTTCCAAACGAGACAAAGAAAGAACAAAACGATGAAGAGTGGATTGTTGAAGTCAAGCCTGGAGACAAGAAGACGAGAGTAATCTCAGAAGGTGTAAACCCAATTAAGAATGGAATCGTAATCGACCATATCTGTAAAGGCGAAAAGCCTGAAGATATAAGACGCCATATGATTCTCATAAGAAGAGTCATGAACCTTGACTCTCTTAAAGGCGGCGAATGGGTAAGCCAAGGGTCAGATGGAAACTACAAAGGCATTATATTCCGCATCGGACACTTTGATCTAAGCCACAAAGAGGTAAAGAGACTGGCAGCTTCTGCTCCAGGATGTACTCTCAACATCATCGAAGACGGAGAAGTAAAGAGAAAGATACGTACTCACATTCCTCCACGCATCTATAACTTCGACGATTTGATGTGTACAAACGATGCATGTATCTCAAACGACAGCCAGAATGAACATGTAGGCTCAATGTTCCTCCGCACCCCAGACAATAGATTTGTCTGTGCATACTGCGGAAAAGTCCATACATTTAAAGAAATATTCAAACACTAAAAAAGGAGAAACACTATGGAAAAGACATCTTACTCAGAACAAATCGCAAAGAAAGCCTTGGAAATGGGGGCTATCAGACTTAGTCCGCAGAAACCATTCTGCTGGGCAAGCGGATACTACATGCCTATCTATAATGACAACAGAACTCTCCTTGGAGACAGCGGTGCAAGAAAGATGATAGCTTCAGCCTTCGCTGAGATTCTCTCATCCATCGGCTTCGATCCAGATAACATTGCTGGAACAAGCACGGCAGGCATCCCTCATGCAACAACTCTCTCCGATATGCTAAATAAGCCTCTTACATATATCAGGAGCTCTGGAAAGGACCATGGTCTGAAGAATCAGATCGAGGGCTTGGGAAGAGCAAAAGGATATGAAGGAAAGAAAGTTCTCTTGATCGAAGACCTTATCAGCACAGGAATGTCCAGCATCAAGGCTGTGAAGGCCATTCAGGAAGCAGACGGTCTCGTACCATACTGCCTTGCCATCTTCAGTTATGGAACAGAAGAAGGAAAGAAGGCTTTCAGAGAACTGGATCCAGTCTGTACTCCTCTCACTATTCTTGACTATGACTATGTAATCTCAATTGCAGAAAAGACAGGTTATATCTCCTCTGAAGAGAAAGATATCCTCGCAGACTGGTCTTCTTCTCCATTCACATGGGGAGAGAAGCACGGCTGGAAGAAGGAGGAAAGATAATGGACTATAGATCACTTTTGGAAAAGACAGCCAAAGAAAACAACAGTATCTCATGTATGGGAATCGATCCTAACTTCTCATCTCTCCCAGAGGGAGTAGGCGTTGATGCTTATTATGTGACACTCCTGGAGGAGATAAAGAATAAAGGAATAGGAATCGCTTCCTTTAAGCCCAACATCGGATATTTCTCGAGACTGGATAAGCCTCTTGACGGCGATTTCTCTGGCTCCAAGGCTCTGGCCTCAATAATCAAAGCCCTCCCCTCCTCTCCATTTATCTTGGACTCAAAGCGAGGTGACATTGCAACTAGCAGTGCAAATTATGCATTTGAGGCTTTTGGATGTTGGAAGGCAGACGCTGTAACTGTCTCTCCTTATATGGGACATGACTCAATTTCTCCTTTTGCTGTGGGATATGAAGAGAAAGGAGTATATATTTTGAACAGAACCAGTAACCCAGGAGGAAAGGATCTCCAGAACAAGGCAATGGAAGATGGAAAGCCACTCTATATGGTAGTAGCTGAGACTATTGCCAAGTGGAACGAAGAGTACTCTGGTGGCATCGGAGCTGTTGTCGGTGCAACAAATTTAAAAGAATTTGAAGATCTTGCCCTCTTCTATAGCAAGAAAGAGATACCTCTTCTTATTCCAGGTGTCGGCAGCCAAGGCGGAAGCGCTGAAGAAGTAATCTCCATCATGAAGAGAGTGGGATATCCATTACACTTAGCAAGAATCAACTCTTCCTCAGCTCTCACCCATCCATGGGCCAAGAAGAAGGAGAAGGCTCCAGAGAACTGGAAAGATGTTTGTATGTCAGCAATTGAGAAGTTTGCAAAGGAGTGTGCCCTTTGAAAAAGAGCTTTCCTATGGGACACAAAGAGAGAAAGATTTACCTCTCTTCTGTCAGCGGCGTAGCTACAACAAAGACTGAGCTTATTTCTTGGTTTGACAAAAATGTACCTGATCTTGATATATTCACTACAAAGAGTTTTCAAGTAAAGCCAAATCCAGGTAACAGGGAACCTGTTATATGCGAGACAAAGAGCGGAGACTTCGGTAACTCTGTAGGATTGAGAAACCCAGGAATGGAAAAGTCTCTTCCTGAGCTTGTAGAATTAAGAAAGAGTGGCTTTGATAAATGGCTCAACGTCTCCCTCTCTGCCGACAACCCTGATGACTTTATCACTCTTGTCAAAGCCTTTGACTGTGTGGCAGACAGCGTAGAATTAAACTTCTCATGCCCCCATGCAAAGAAGGGCTTCGGAGCTTCTATCGGATGCAATATCGATATCGCCTCCGAGTATGTTGAGAAAATACATAATGCTACAAAAGACAGAAACTCCCTTCTCTTTATTAAGCTTACTCCTAATGTAGATAACATTGGAGAAATAGCAAAAAGAGTCATAGAAATGGGAGCAGACGGCATCACCGCCATTAATACCGTAGGTCCAGATTTACATATTGACCCGATAAGTGGCACGCCTATCCTCCAGAACGCTATCGGTGGTAAGGGAGGAAA
Organism: uncultured Spirochaetales bacterium; assembly: GCA_945932505.1. Lineage (GTDB taxonomy): Bacteria > Spirochaetota > Spirochaetia > Sphaerochaetales > Sphaerochaetaceae > Ornithospirochaeta. Next base: position 4,509 of record CAMEQB010000064.1, on the reverse strand, counting down.
GAGCGGTAGATGGGTCTACAATAGAGCCATCGAGTGCATCAAGGAGATCAGAGCATCTATTGGCGACGATGTCCCTATTATCGGCATGGGTGGTGTCTGGAGTGAAAAAGAGTGCTTTGAGATGATTGAGGCCGGAGCCGATGCAGTAGGTGTGGGAAGTGTCCTAGGGCACGTCAGGCAGCCAAATTGGCCAGAGTTCTTTGCATCTCTAAAAAAAGGCGGACAGAGCCTACTGAACGGAAAAGAATGTGAATACTCGTCTTCTAAGTATGTATCACCAGAGCGTCAGATGGAGTATAGAAAGCATAGTGTTGAAAGCATTAAGTTCCATTCCGACGACACCATCCTTTTGACACTTACTGGAGAAGTAGAAAACTTCAAAGCCGGTGAATTTGTGTTTTTGTGGATTCCTGGCATTGGAGAGAAGCCTTTCTCGCTGGCAAAGACTTCACCTCTTACATTTATTGTAAAGAAGAGAGGCGCCTTTACGTCATTTATCTTCTCTTCTCTCAAGGTTGGCGACGACATCTACATCCGTGGCCCTTATGGAGCTGAAGTTCATCGTCCAAAAGCAGATAAGGCCCTAGTTATTGCAGGTGGCACAGGGGAAGCTGTTGCACTACCACTAGCAGAGGAGCTAAAAAAAGACGGCACAGTCATGTCTTTCCTTGTGGGTACAAGTGTAGACGGTAACAAAGGAATACTGGAGTCTGAACTTTCAGCATTCGGCTCATACAAGGCTATCAGCGACTGTGGAAAACCTGGCAGAGTGTTGGAGTATCTTCCAGAAGAGATCGAGGACATAGGAAAAGATGGAGTCTACTACTTAATCGGGCCTGAGATTTTCATGAAGATAGCATCTTCTGTATTGAAGAACAGTGGAATAGAGAGCGATCGAATCCTACTGAGTATGGAAAGAAATACTATGTGTGGAATCGGTCTCTGTGGTGAGTGTTCCTGTGGCGGTCACTTAGAATGCCAGTGGGGTACATTTATGACACTTTCATTCCTAGAAAAGGAAGGCGCCATATGATAGATCCCCATGTCCACCTAAGAGACTGGAATGAGAAAGAGAAAGAAACCCTGGTTCATGGAATGGAATCAGGGTACCTCTCCGGTATCGATACCTTCTTTGATATGCCTAATACTAATCCTCCGATAACAAATAGGGAGAATGCACTTAAGCGTATAGAAGATGGCATCAAGGCAGAAGAAGAGCTGAGAAAAAGAGGAATGGATGTCCACTACCACTTATATCTTGGTCTAACACCAGATAGAGACCAAATTAGAGAAATGGTGTCACTCTACACTTCTCTCTTTCCCCGTATTATAGGCTTAAAGCTCTTTGCATCCCACTCTACAGGTAACATGGGCATCATAGACGAGAAAGAAGAGAACAATGTATTTCAAGTCCTCTCGTCCCTTGACTACAAAGGTGTAGTGGCAGTCCACTCTGAAAAGACAAGCTTCTTTACAACTAACGCTTCCCATGCACTCTCCCGCCCCTCTATTAGCGAAATAGAGAGCGTAAGAGATATGATAGAGTTTGCAACTAATGCGGGTTTTAAAGGAAGACTCCATATTGCTCATATCTCTACAAAGGGAGCTTTGGAGCTAGTTAATAGGGCGAAGAAAGAAGGTAAGATAAAGATAACTTCCGGCGCTACTCCCCACCATGCTCTCTTTAATCTTGAGAGCGAGAATAAGTTTTTGAAGATGAACCCACCTCTAAGAGAGGAAGAAGACAGGGCTTTTATATTCTCTTCTCTTCTATCAGGAGATATAGACTGGATAGAAAGCGACCATGCTCCACACACTCTCTCAGATAAAGAAAATGGCAAGTGTGGAATTCCAGGCTTTAAAGGTACGCTCTTACTAATAGACAATCTAAGAGAGAGTGGAATAAGCGAAGAGAGACTGGAGAATCTTTTGAATACTAATATCGCTTCTACTTTTGGAATAGAAAAGAGTAAGCTCTCTATTCCTGAGAACACAAAAGAGAGGGAAGAGATTATTGGAAACAGGTATCCCTTCGATCCCTATCAATAGACTAAGGGCTGTGTCACTCTGAGAGGTATGAGTTCACAGCCTTTTTCTGTCTCCCAAAAATAAGAATGGAGAAAAGAATAGAGAGTATACCTGTCTCGAACGTAGGGCTGAAAAATAGTATCAACAATACAGGGAAAGAAAATACTGAGATTACGAAAGGAAGAGTCTTACGACCGAAGATCAAGAATAGAAAGGCAAAGACTCCAATAGAAATCAAGGAAGCAGGAAGAGAAACAAATAGGGACGTAATGATGAAAGCCTCCATCGCTTCCCCCTTTCCTTTATGAAAGAAAGGATACATGTGTCCCAAGGTTGCTGCCGCTCCTCCCAAAAGGGCAGCAAAATGAGAGTCTAAAGATAAGATAGGGGCCATGATAAATAATAAAAGAACTGGAATAAGGACTTTAATTCCATCGATGACAACAACCCAAATTCTTTCCCGAGTAAAAGTGTGTACACTCTTATATTCCTGCCAGTCTCTAAGTACTTTATCATCTTTATAGATATACTTAGAGGAAATAAATGACCCCTGTATTGATCCCAGTAAGTATGAAAGTATCAACAAAACAAAGAGTAATATATAACTCATTCAAGCCCCTTCACAGCCAATAGACTTCTTATTCTGATCTTCACTGCCCCCAAGTTTGATATCTCATCAATCTTAATCTGAGTGTAGATTCCATCACCGCTTTCAATTATTGCCCGGGTTTCATCCCCAGTAATTGCATCTACACCACAGCCAAAGGACACAAGATGAATAAGTACTGTCTTATTGTCTTTTCTATCTCTCACCCACTTGGCTGCACTATAGAGCCTTGAGTGATATGTCCACTGATTAAGAACCATAGTCTTGAACTTCTCTTCCTCTCTACTGACACTGTCTTCTGTTATTATACTTGCCCCCAGTGAAGTAAGGAGTGTATCGATTCCATGGTTAATCTCAGAGTCTACATGATAGGGTCTTCCAACTAAGACTACAAGGGGTATATTCTCTCTTTCCGAAACTTCTATTATATGTTTTCCTTCATTCTCTACTTCTCTCTTGTAGTCATAAAGAGCCTTGTAAGCAAGATCCGCGGCCTTCTTTACATCCCTCTCTCTCAATTCGATGCCATCGCTTAGCATCTGACGAGTAAAGTATTTTGGAAATGTCTTTTCATTGGAAATATCCAAGAAAGGTGAAAGAAGTTTTGTACCTTCATTCATCTTCACATTACATCTGATGACTTCTGGGTAATATGCAACCACCGGACAGTTGTAGTGATTGTCTCCCTTATTTTCATTGATGTTGTATGTTAAGGATGGTGCAAAAATATAATCTACACCCTTATTCTTCAAATCCTCCACGTGCCCATGCATAAGCTTTGCAGGGTAACAAGCAGTATCTGAAACGATTGTCTGCTGACCAAGTGTATATAAATCGTGACTGGATGGAGAAGACACCTTAATTCCAAAGCCCAAGGTTGTAAACAGTGTGTGCCAGAATGGAAGGAGCTCCCACTCTCCCAGTGCCATTGGAATGCCGATAGTCTTTCCATTCCTGCTCTCCCTATCTCCGAATTCAGAGAGTCTTTTTCTCTTCCATGCATAGAGATTTAAGCCTTCACTTTTGCTCTTCTTTCCTACAGGCTTATCACATCTATTACCAGCAATAAACTTGTCGCCTCTTCCAAAGTCATTGAGCGTCAGATGGCAATGATTGCTGCAGCCATTACAATTGATGTTCTTTGCTGTATGGGTAAAAGACTTCAAGGCTTCTGGTTTTATTATAGAGCTAACCTCATTTCCCTTTTCCTCGCATTTCTTCTTCGCCCATAAAGCTGCACCATAAGCCCCCATCAAGCCTGCAACCTTTGGTCTCAAGACATCTTTACCTGTCTCCTTTTCAAAGGCCCTGAGGACAGCGTCGTTAAGAAAAGTTCCACCTTGAACAACAATATGTTCTCCTAATTTCGATGGATCCGGAGTTCTTATTACTTTATAGAGAGCGTTTCTGACAACACTTATGGAGAGTCCGGCAGAGATATCTTCAACCTCCGCTCCGTTCTTCTGTGCTTCCTTAACACTTGAGTTCATAAATACAGTACATCTGGATCCAAGATCCACTGGATGCATGGAATGAAGTGCGTTATGAGAAAACTCTTCTATAGAATATCCCAGAAGCTTTGCAAAAGTCTCCAAGAAAGAACCGCAGCCTGAGGAGCATGCTTCGTTAAGGAAGATGCTGTCAATGCTGCCGTTTCTTATTTTGAAGCACTTAATATCTTGGCCACCGATGTCGATAATAAAATCAACATTAGGGTTGAAGTGCTTAGCTGCTGTAAAGTGGGCGATAGTCTCCACAACTCCGTAATCCACACCGAAGGCAGCCTTGATTATATCTTCTCCATAACCAGTAACGGATGCTCCACTAATAACCATATCTGGGCACTCTGAGTAGAATGACTCAAGATAATCTTT
>CAMEQB010000063.1 GCA_945932505.1 uncultured Spirochaetales bacterium | reverse complement strand
CTACTTGTGCGGATAAAAAAAGAGAAGCAAGACCTGAAACAGGGTGGGGTGAAGTGATAAGCGAGTATATCGTTCCAGGCTGGGTTGTAGTTAACTGCGCCTTTAACGGTTACTCTACTGTTTCATGTCTGAAATCAGGAACTTTCTCATCAGTGCTTCTTTCTCTTAAAGAGGGCGACTGTGTAATAATCCAGTTTGGGCACAATGATGAAAAAACAGACGAAAGAGGAACTGATCCATGGGGAAGCTATATTGCTAACCTTGTCTTTATGGCCAATAAGATCAGGGAGAAGAAGGCCTCTGTATATTTTGTCACATCTGTTCCGAGGAGAATATTCCTTGATGGTAGGTTGAAAGACACACATGGTGACTATATTGCAGCGATGAAGTCTGCTTCTCATCAGGCTTCTGTTCCTGTTGTAGATATTACAATTCCTTTGATGGAGGATATTCTCTTATTAGGGGACGAGGAGAGTAGAAAGTACTTTATGAATTTCGATAAAGGAATATATCCAAACTACATGGATGGAGATAATGATAACACCCACCTCAGACCCGAAGGTGCGAAGTGGGTTGCATCAAGAATAGTATCAGAACTCTCTCTTTTGGATCCAAAGCCTGCTTTTATTGAATAGAAACATCTACAAAATTGAAGGATGTAACATCAAATAGGCCGCAGTCTGTGATTTTGTATGCAGGAATTACAGGCAGAGCCATAAAACAAAGTGTCATGAAGGGGTCGATCTCTGGGTTGATCCCTTCTATTTTTGTCTCTACTGCATCATGTAGTTCATCCAAACACTTTACTACATCCTCTACAGTCTCATCTGTCATTAATCCCGCTATCTCAAGCTTATGGAATGCCAGCTCTTCTCCGTCTTTCCAAGCCGTTATTCCTCCACCTAGCTCCTCCAGTCTCTTTACGGCCTTGAGCATATCACTGTCGTTGTCGCCTACTACGATGATGTTATGGGAGTCATGGGCTATTGTGGTGGCGATTGCTCCATGTTTCATTCCGTATCCCCTGATTAAAGCCGATGCATGGTAACCTGTTCCATGGTGGCGTTCGATTACTGTAACCTTCAGTATATCTTCGTTCTCATCATGGACCCATTCCCCATTTTCATCTCTCTTTACAGTTGCTTCGCCTTTCCCAGTAACGACTCCGCCTGGAAGTATTTCGATTATTCTTGCTCTATCCGACTTGAGAGGAAGCGAGAATGTCGAGAGAGAAACATCCTTTATGTTGACAGATCCGCTCACACCTACAGGTTCTACATGTGGAGACTTTTTGATGATCTTTCCTTCTTTTGCAACAAGTTCTCCCTTTACATATACTTCTATCGGCTTGATGTCAGAGATGGAGTCTACAAAGAAGAAGTCTGCAAAGCGGCCTGGCGTGATGGCTCCTCTTTCCCACATATGGTAGCAGTCAGCTGCATTTATGGAGGCACAGGCTATGGCTCTATATGGGTCCATTCCATTCTGGATTGCAAGGTTTACTCCATAGCTTACGTGACCTTCTCTAAGTATAGACTGTGGCTGGCGGTCGTCTGTGCAGAAAAGGCAGCGTCTCCAGTTGTTGTCGTTGACTCCCGGTAGAAGCTGTAAGACATTCTTACATACTGTTCCTTGTCTTAGGAGTACATACATTCCTTTCCCTGTTTTTTCCACAAGCTCCTCAGGTGTTTCGCACTCATGGTCTGTCTTTATTCCTGTAGATAGGTAAGCATCCAATCCCTGTCCTGAGATAGAAGGAATATGTCCGTCGATTACTTTTCCTCTTTTCCAACAAGTCTCAAGTTTATCGAGGATAGAAGGGGATGCTGATACCACTCCAGGATAGTTCATCATTTCTCCTAGACCCAGTACTTTAGGATTGTCTATTACGGTCTCCACATCTTTCGCTTCCAAAACGGCGCCAGAATGTTCGAAGAATGTAGCAGGGACGCAGGAAGGGAACATGTAGTTAATGTTCAGTACAGCGTTTTCTGCACTTTTAAGCATATAATCCATGGCCTTTAACCCCGCCACGTTACATATTTCATGAGGGTCGGCCACTACCGATGTAGTTCCTGAAGGTAGGACTGCATCTGAGAACTCTGAAGGCGAGAGGTGTGATGACTCGATATGACAGTGGCTGTCAATAAAACCAGGAACCATGTATCTTCCTTTGGCGTCAATCTCTTTTACGGCTTCTCTTTCTCCGTCAAATCCTACGAATCTTCCATCTTTGACGTAGACGTCACTTTTAAAGGAGCGGCAGTTAAAAACATCCACCACCATTGCATTTCTGAAAACTACATCGGCCTTAATTCTGCCCATTGATGCATCGATGACTTCTTTTGCTGTTATCTTGTCCATTTGAAATCTCCTTATAGAAAGAATAACGCGGTTTTTCTAAATTTCCATAGCTAAAGCTTGTTTTTTTCTAAGGTTTCTATCAAAAAAGTGAAGAATACAAAAGCATTTTTCATTTTTTTATGTAAGACTAAAAAATGCCATATATAACCAGTATTTCATTGGTTTGAATTGTTGTTCTTTCCTTCAATAACAAAATACTGAGGGGAAAAACATTTACTAAACCAGTAAACAAAAAATATGTTGCCTATTGTTGCATTTTTTTGTTGGCAAAAAGGGAAAACTATATTTAAGATGGTTTTGTATTTAAAGCACTCAGGAGGTGTTTAATATGAAATTGATCAAGGTTTCTTTCAAAGAATCCGCCCTTAAGAAGGCAGGAACAGATCTTAAGACTGAAATCATGGCAGGAATCACAACCTTCTTGGCAATGGCCTACATTCTTGCAGTTAACCCTGGTATTCTTAGCGCTTCTGGTATGGATGCAGGTTCTGTATTTACAGCTACCGCTCTTTCTTCAGCAATCGCTACTCTCGTGATGGGACTTGTTGCAAACCTTCCGTTTGCTCTTGCACCAGGTATGGGACTCAATGCTTTCCTTGCATACACAGTCTGTCTGACTATGGGTTATTCATGGCAGTTTGCACTCACAGCAATCTTCTGCGAAGGTGTCATCTTCCTTATCCTTACAGCATTCAACGTGAGAGAGGCAATCGTCAACTCAATCCCTGCAAACCTTAAGAAGGCTATTGGTGTCGGTATCGGTCTCTTTATCGCATTCATCGGTCTCCAGAATGCAGGAATCATTGTTGACAATGGTGCTACACTTGTCGGTCTCAACATCACAAGTAATACAGCTATCGTTGCATTCATCGGTTTGGTGGTGACAGCTATCCTTACAGCATATAATGTAAAAGGTGGAATCCTTATTGGTATTCTTGTAACAACAATCATCGGTATTCCATTTGGTGTTACACAGTTCTCAGGCTTTGCTTCAATGCCTCCATCAATCGCTCCTACATTCTTTAAGTTCAACTTCTCAGAAGTATTTGCACATTTCCCTGACTTCATCATCGTCATGTTTACATTCCTCTTTGTCGATATGTTCGATACAGTAGGAACACTTATCGGATGTGCTGGAAAGGCAGATATGATCAATGCAGACGGTTCTATTCCTAACTGTAAGGAAGCTCTGTTTGCAGATGCTATCGGAACAACAGTAGGTGCTATGCTTGGTACATCTACAGTCACAACATTCGTAGAGTCATCAACTGGTGTCGTAGAAGGCGGAAGAACAGGTGTCACAGCTATCGTTACAGCAGGACTCTTCCTTCTTTCTCTCTTCCTCTCTCCACTCTTCTTGTCTATCCCATCAGCAGCAACTGCTCCAGCATTGATTCTGGTAGGATTCTTCATGATGAGCCCAGTAAAGGACATCGATTTCTCAGATCCAACAGAAGGTATCCCAGCATTTTTGTGTATCCTCATGATGGTATGTGCTTACTCTATCTCTGATGGTATCATGTTCGGTATTCTTTCTTATGTCATCATCAAGGCATGCAGTGGAAAAGCAAAGCAGATTACAGTTCCAACATACATTGTCGCTCTGCTCTTTGTTGTTAAGATTATCATCAACGTAATCTAAAAGCGTATTGTAATTTAAAAGCAGGAGGTTGTTAATCAAGGGGTAGCAGCCTCCTCTTTTTTATGTATCATTTATTAGTTTTGCTTATGCCATTACATATTCAATTCAGAAAGCATTAGTCCAATAAATAGAAAAAGCTCCGAGTTTCCCCGGAGCACGGTAACCAAAATAACAATTAGTCTTCGAAATAGTGCTGAGCGTTGTTGAAAGAGATGTTTTCAACGATGGAGCCAAGCCATTCGATGTCAGCTGGTACTTCACCATTCTCAACCCAGTTTCCGATTACATTGCAGAGTATGCGTCTGAAATATTCGTGTCTTGAGTAAGAAAGGAATGAACGGCTATCTGTAAGCATGCCGATGAATGAAGGGAGGGAACCAAGGTTTGCAAGAACCTTAAGCTGCTCTTCCATTCCATCTCTGTGATCGCAGAACCACCAAGCAGAGCCAAGCTGAATCTTTCCCTTTACGCCTTCACCCTGCCAGCAACCCATGAGTGTTCCAAGTGAGTAGTAATCTTTTGGATTAAGAGAGTAGAAGATTGTCTTTGGTATTTCGTTTGTCTCTGAAAGAGCTCCCATGAACTTTGAGACACCCATTGCCAGCTCAGCGTCATAAGAAGCGTCGAAGCCTGTGTCTGGACCGAGCTTATTGTACATAGCTTTGTTGTTGTCTCTGATAGATGCGAAGTGAAGCTGCATTGCAATGTTCTTCTTGTTATACATTCTTGCAAGTGCGCTCAAGACGAATGTTCTATAAGCGTCTGTCTCCAACGCTGTTGGCTCTTCGCCGTTCATCTTCTTCTGGAATACCTTCTCAACTTCCTCTTCGCTCCAGAAAGTGCAAGGACAAGTCATAAGAGCATGGTCAGAAGCCTTACATCCCATCTCAACAAAGAAATCAAGTCTCTTTTCAAGTGCCTCGATGACATCTTTAACACTCTTGATTTCCATATCTGCGCTCTTTCCAAGCTTCTCGATGTAACAAGCGAAGTCAGGCTTTTCGATATTGAGTGCCTTGTCGGGGCGATAGGAAGGGATTACCTTTGCAGGACACTTTCCTTCGTCTCTGATTACTTTGTGCCACTTGAGGTCATCTGCAGGATCATCTGTTGTTCCAACTGCATAAACGTTGAACTTTTTCATGATTCCCCATACTGTCAAGTCTGGGTCTTCAGCAAACTTCTTGTTTGCTTCTGCATAGATTTTCTCAGCATTCTTTCTGTTGAGAACGTCATAGATTCCAAAGTATCTCTGAAGTTCCAAGTGTGTCCAATGGTAGAGTGGGTTTCCGATAAGGTTTTCCATTGTCTCTGCCCAAGCTGTGAACTTTGACCAAGCGTCTGCGTTTCCTGTGATTCTCTCTTCAGGGAAACCGCATGTTCTGATCTGTCTCCACTTGTAGTGGTCACCACCAAGCCATGCATCTGTAATTGTTGTGAATCTTACATTCTTTGCAATCTGCTCTGGAATAAGGTGGCAGTGATAGTCGAAGATAGGCATCTTCTCTGCATAATCGTGATATAGGGTCTTCGCTGTCTCTGTTTCAAGTAGGAAGTCCTTGTCCATAAAGTTCTTCATATGTTGCTCCTCTAGTAAAGTGCCGTTACTTATAGGATTACACCACCTTTAAAATATGTCTATATGAAAAGAACGGCAGATATTTCAGTTTTTCCGAACTCTATATGTAATGAAAACACTTTGCGTTGATATTATACTTCGGGTTATTATTAAGATACCGGGGGTGTTCATGTCACGAAGAACTGGTTTCATTCTAGCTAACCTGCATCAGGGGACAGGGGTGCAGGTTTGGAAGTGTATCAACGAAGAATCTCTTTCTGCGGGAGATAATTCTCTTTTTGTCTTTCCAGGAGGTAGACTTGGTTACAAGAAAGCCGATGAGTATCTTAGAAATTCAATATACCGTTTTGCAACTCCAGAAAATTTAGATGGAGCTGTAGTATGGGGAAGCACTCTTGCCGGTACTGCAACATGGAAGGAAGCGGAGTCTTTTGTACAGACTCTCTCAAAGAGAATGCCTGTAGTCTCTATGGGAATAGGGATTGAAGATGTTCCTTCTGTAAACTTCGATGCATACTCAGGTACATATAGAATGGTAGAGCACATGATAAAGCGTCATGGTGCGAGAAAGATTGCATTCTTGAGGGGGCCTGAAAATCATGAATCAGCCCAAGATAGGTTCCAGGCATATTTGGATGCCCTAAAAGATAACTCCATAGCCTTTAATCCAAAGCTTGTTTCTTCTCCTGTGGCTTGGGGAGAAGGTGAGGCGGCCATTAAAGAGATTGTAGAAAAGAATGGCATGATCCCTTCGAAGGACTTCACTGCCCTTGTGTGTCCATCAGATCTTATGAACAGAATGGCTACTATATATCTGGAGGAGAAAGGATATTTTGTCCCGGATGATGTAGCTACTGCTGGCTTTAATGATACTCCTGAAGTTCACCTGTCTACTGTAGAGTCTACTACAGTGAGAATGCCTTTAAAGGAGATGGTAGAATCTTCTTTCTCCCTTATTGACGATATGGAGAAGAATAAAGATGGCGTCTTCCCTAACATCTCTCTTCCTTCTGTTCCTATATATCGTAGATCTTGTGGCTGTACTGATCCCTTTGGTTCTGCAGACAATGCTAGAAAAACGATAAAGACATGGGATGATTATGAGGCATGGATCAATAACAGGTTCAGCGACAAAGAGGCAGCCAAGGTCTTGATATATATTCTTAAAGATATGTTTTTAGAAAGGCGATTGGTTAACTCAGAGAATCGTAGACACTACGAAGAAATGAGTTGGAGATACCTTAAGCATGGTGGAACCATGAAGCTTTTCTTCTCTGTAATCAAGTGGGCTAGAATACTTTTGGGAGTAAGAGAACTTCCTTCTGAAGAGATGGATCTTCTTCATGATATTATAATGGAGCAGTCTGCAAGGGTTACTGCATCCAACAATATGACCTCCTCCATAAAAAACAAGGCTTACAATGCACTGGGTGCAGAGCTAGTAAAGGCATTGTCTTTTAAGGATATGGGTACCGCTCTATCAAGTAAGCTTCCTGAAATCGGCATCTCAAAGGCTTTTGTATTCTTAAGTGACGTAGATGGCGAGAGTAGGCTCATTACAGGTTTTAACGAATCAAAGGTTTGGGAAGAAGGGGAGCCATTCTCTGGTAGCATGCTTTATCCAGAGGATATGGAAGACGAATTCGATAAGGGCGTGTTCTTGGTTCTTCCTCTTTTCTATGACTCCTCTGTAGTCGGATACATGATTATGAAGAATGAATCATGCCCGTCTGAGATGGTCGAGAATATAAGGATCAGCACATCAGCCACATTGCAGGCCATATCGCTGTATGAGATAGCCAGCATCAAGAGCCAAAAGGCTGAAGAGGCTGAAAAACAAGTCTCCCTTTTCTATGCCACACTGGCAGAGAACCTTAGAGAACCCTTAAATGCCATTAGAGCTATGGCAGACTGCGGGGATTTGGATGAAGAGATCCTTTTGGCTCTCTCTACAAAGGCAGAGCACATTCTTCAACTCTCTCTTTCAGACAAAGGGGAGTTGAATGTAGATCTACGTAATACTCCATGTTCCTTCCTTTTGCGCGAGATTGAAGACAGAGGCATCTCAATTACTTCTCCCAGTCTACTTCCCGCCCTTAATCTGGATATGGGAAAGGTGTGTGAGATATTGGATTATCTTACTTCTTCTGCAAGAGTTGCAGGTGACTCTCTGAATATGGAGATAATTGTAGAGGAGAAGCATCTTATTCTTAGAACCTTCGGTACTATTTTCGATGTATCAGCTATATCAGATAAGGATCCTTCTATGCTTCTATGTGAGAAGATAATGGTTCTCCATGGTGGTACCTTTAGGTTTGGAAAAGAGAAACTAGATATAGTTTTCCCATTCCCGTCTCTTTCCGGTCTTCCTTCTTCCTCCTCTGGAGATAAAGGGGTCCTTTTCATCACATCAGACGAGAATATTAATCCTCATTTATTCGGCTTCGAAAAAATCACAAAAATGGGGTTTGAAGAGGTAGTACAGAAAATAGGAGAGATTCCATCATATTCAGCATTGGCTTGGAACACTGAAGATGAATCCAAGTCTTCACATGTTGCTTTGACTATTCTCCGCAACCATAAAGAGACGAAGGTTATGCCTTTCCTCTGTTATGGTAGCAAAGAGAGTAGTACTTCACTCAACACTACTGTAGAGAGTGCTTTGCTACAAAATGACAGGGCTACATTTTATTCTTTCGGCTCTTTCCCTAAGACTTTGGATAAACTCAGGGATTTTGGAATGATTGTTGAGATAAAAGATGTCCAGGAGTTGGATGAATCTCAATCTGCAGCACTCTTTATAATGCAGAAAGTCGATCCATCTACAATAGAGGCCATAAGACGAAAAATAAGATTCTCAAAGACTCCTTTGCTTGTAGTGAAAGACAAGTTTACTAAGGATGACGCAGAGAAACTTAGTCCTTTCCCTGAAGTATTGATGGTGAACACATCAATCACCGAGAGCGAAGACTTTATTACCAGGGTTGTTTCCCTCATTGGAGGAGATGAACTCTTACCTCCTTTGACATCTGTTCTTGTAAAGAGAGCGATAGCTTATCTTAACGAATATGCTACACATTCAGTGTCAAGATGGCAGATTGCGGCATCCGTCAATATAAGCGAAGACTATTTGACACGTATATTTAGAAAGGAGGTAGGTCTCTCTCCTTGGGATTACCTTAATAGATTCAGAATCCAGATTGCATCCAAGCTACTTTTGGAGACTGGGGCTTCTATCAGCGAGATTGCATCGATGACAGGTTTCCAGGATCAGGCATACTTCTGTAGAGTATTTAGAAAGGTGAAAGGATTCCCGCCAGGAAATATTAGAAGTAGGAGCCGTTCCTGATATTCTCTTATTGAGGAAAAGGGTGTTTTGATGACCCCTCTCTAATTGCGTATCATACTTTTCTAATCTATAATCGTGTTGTCTGGGTAACAGACTCCGTATATTTTTCGGATAACTTTATTTCGGAGGAAATAGATGAACAGAATCAAGAGAATTGCACTGGTTATGGCAATTGCCCTCGTTAGTGTCACAATGCTCTTTGCTCAGGGTGCTGCAGAAGCACTTGAAGCTCAGAAAGACATCGTCGTCCTTTATACAAACGATGTTCATTGCGCCATCGACAACAACATCGGATATGCAGGACTCGCTTCCTACAAGGCAGAGATGGAAAAGGACAATTTTGTTGTTCTCGTCGATGCAGGCGATGCTATCCAGGGTGATACAATCGGTACCGTAAGTAAGGGAGAGTACTTGGTTG
>CAMEQB010000062.1 GCA_945932505.1 uncultured Spirochaetales bacterium | reverse complement strand
GTATTATCTATATCACTGCTCTTTAGTGAGACTACTATGTTTTTAAAGTTCCATGCCTCAAAATCAGATATATAATCAAGAGCGGTGTTCACCATCAATTCAACTACATCATCATCCTTTCCATGCTTTGGAAGAGAACCTGTGTTCAGTCCTATTCTTATGGCCTTGCCTGTATCCCTGGCTTTCTCTACAACAAGCTTTGTCTTCCATTTGTCTCCGATATTACCAGGATTGATCCTGATCTTATCTGCTCCGTTGTCCATAGCCTCCAAAGCAAGCTTGTAATCAAAATGAATATCGGCCACCACTGGAATTGGAGAGTGGGATGTAATGTATTTAAAGTTTTCACCATCTTCTTTCGACACATAGCTGAAACGGATCAAGTCGCAGCCCATAAGAGAGAGATCGTTTATTCTTTTGACAACAATTTCAGGGTTTATTCCCGAAATCTTATCATCATACATAGTCTGTACTTTGACGCTCTCATCTCCACCTATTTTTATATCTCTTATTTGAGCTACATAATTTGAATTCATTTTAGTCTCCTATGTTCGATGATGCCGTCAGTTGTGTTTAAAGCAAAGGGTTCTCCAGGAAGATAAAGGACAAACTCCCCTTCCTCAAGTGTCACTACTCCTGTTACTTCCCTATTCTCTCTGTTATCTCTCCAGCCTGTTGCTGCATTGGCCTTACCTTTTATAACTAAAAAGATGTTGGTAGCTTCTTTATCCACAACAAAACTCTTGTAATCACGACTCTTTTCAAGACGGAATGACTCAATATTCCTGATTCTATCATCCAAGCCTACATAATTAATAAGGTTTAATAGTTTATCTTTTACCATATGTTTTTCCAAAGAAATGAGAGGATATCACTTTTTATCTTTAAATATATTTACTGAAGAAGTCTTATCCTCTTCTCCTACATACTCTCTCTCACTATCTGTAACAGTAGCATATTCAAAAACACTTTCTATGACTATCACTATATTCATATCAGGGTCTATTAGTTTTATATACTTTCGCCCGTTGAAGCTTCCCTCCCCGGCACATATAGAGTTCCTGTCATCTCTGAGGGATAAAATTCTAAGAAAAGTATCGAAGGAAGGTACTTCAAACACCAAAGAAATTGCATTTGTATTCTGTCCATCTCCTGTTAGAGAGAAAAACTCATTCCATTTCTCTTCAGAAATAATAGTCAGACCACTTTTCCAACTACACCATCCATCCCCCCTCTCTGTTGTATCTTCAAATAATAGAGATGAATACCATTGGCGAGAAATTGTTATATTACTGACTTTAATTACTGAATGAGCTAGTTTCATTTTCTTCTCCACCTTAATTATATATCAAGGAGTAAGATTTAGGCATAAAATTTGGGCACCGAAGTGCCCAAATACAAGACTTATATCTCTTATTTATTGAGAAGAAGCATACCGAATACAAGTGTGAAGAGAGCGACTGTCTCAACAATACCGATTACGATAAAGTACTTTGCTGTACCCTTACCTGTCTCAGCAAGAGCGTCTGCAGCAGAAGCGGCGACCTTACCCTGGAAGAAAGCAGAGAGGCCGATGACAACGCCAGCAAGAAGTCCGACAGAAATGGAAAGAATACCATTAGCAAGACTAGGATCGGCGAGCTTAGCAGAGATGAAGTTCATAAGAAGGAAGCCATAGATGATCTGTGTAAGAGGTGCACCAGCAAAACCAACAAGAATAAATGGATCCTGCTTTCCGTTTGCATAACACTTCTTCCAACCACCGACAGATGCCAGTGATGCCATTCCTGCGCCGAAACCAGAGCCTACTGCTGAAATGCAGAGAGCACATGCCATACCGATGTAAATGAGGAAACTGTAGTTCATAATCTACTCCTATTGATTTTTATTTAAGGACCTTCTTCTTGAAAGGTTCATATTTGTATCCGGACCATTCTACACCGACTTGGCCGGAGAATTCCATAATATTAAGTCTAACGCCATGTACGACAATAGACAAAAATCCCATAACCAGGTTAACTGCATGTCCAATAATAAGGACAAGGATTCCAAATGGAAGAGCAAATCCACTTAAAAGCCCTTCAGCCATACCATTAAATGATTGAGCGATTGCTAAAGATGCCAGACCTACAGCAAAGAGTCTTATATAACTCATTACGTTTGAGAAGCAGCTTATAGTATCGATAAAGTTGGTGAAAAAGCCTCCTAAAGACTCCTTCATACCTTGTCCAAAAGGCTTACCTGGAGCCATCTCAGAGAAGAGACAGACAAGAATAAAGCCAGTAGCGATTCCAACTACAATGAGAGTAAATGGAACCGGAGTATCTACAACAAGGTACAAAACCAACAAATAGAGAAGGTTTGTATTCAACATCCATCCAAAGTCTGCGATAAATGAGAGATCCTTCTGTTTAATCTTATCGATAATACAAATGACACATGCAAGTGACAGATGTATTGTTCCAATAGAGAAACAAAGAGTCATCATGTTATCTTGGACATTATTAGCGTTCATGCTGAAAGCTTCTGGGAAGTTTGTTAATCCTGGGATTACAAGCATTCTCAAAAATCCTACATTCTCAATTATTGTCTCACTTCCAAACCATGTGCCGGTAATGGCACCCCATATTACAGTCGCTCCACCGAAAACATATATAAGAGCATTTAAGTCTGAACACTTCTTGCTCTTTATGTTAAGTACGGCAGCAACAAGGACAAGCAATAAGCCATATCCTGCGTCTCCGATAATCATGGCAAAGAACAGAGTCATAAATATCAGGAAGTATCTTGATATATCTTTTTCTCTATATCCTGGCACCAAACCCAACATATCGAAGAGAGGCTGGATTATTCTTACAAAGCCTTTGTGATTTAGCTTTGTAGGAGGATTCTCCTCTTCTCCTGGATCATCAGAAATATATCCCACTCCATTGTCTTTCGCCCATGCCTTGAAGGCATCCATGCTAGAGACGGGAACATAACCGGTTATGTAAGATATACCCTCGTCATCTGAGACAGTTGCATTGACTTTATCAAGGAGGATAGCTTCGTCTTCCGTCTTTAGCCAAGAATTGAAAGTAGATACATAAACTGTTGAAGAACGGAATATTTCTCTTATTTCGTCTACTCTCTTTTCACCAATCAAAGCCTCGCTCTCCAACTCTCCCAAGCTCTTAGAAGGAAGAGTAAACTCTGATAGTTGATAATCTTTTTTCAAAGCATCCCCGATGACCGCCACCGCACTTCCATTTTCATTCTTTACAGGAATAAAAGTGACTTCAGGATCCTCAGACAAAGCCTTTAAGTCTTTTTTAGTGACAGTATAGAAATGAAGGTTTATCCCCATTTTTGAGAGTTCTTGAATCTCTTTTGGATCAAAGTCTCCCCAACTTCTGATTCTGTCAGCTTCATTTCTTAAGACTCTTACTCTATCCACAGTCTTTTGTTCTTCTTCCATTAAAGCGACAATGTTCTTTGCAGTTGGAAGAACATCTGAGGAAGAAAGAGTCTTTTCGGAAAGAGGATTCTTTTTGTCTACATATGACTCAAGATTACCCAGAGCTTTTAAGACAATAGATTTGTCTCTTTCTTTGTTTTCACTTTCAACAGACTTCTGGGCTACATCCTTGATGTGGACAAGTCCTAGGTCTCTAAGGGAAAGGACTACTGACAACGCCTTCTCTTTTTGGCAGAAGACTGTAATTCTTTTCATTCTTTCAATCATCAGCTTACCTTCCCTAATTTCTTCTTTGCTATCTTACCTCTTACGACAGCAGAAGTCTGCTGATCCTGGAGATAGATACCGATTTTTCTAATATTCTCTTTGGCCTCAGGAATCTTGACTTTCTCAAAGAGGTTTACTCTCTGAGTAGTAGTCCTCAACTCCTTCTCAAGAAGCTTTATCCTTTCCTTCAGCGTCTCGATCAAAGCATCGTATCTTGCTATCTCACCAAGAGCTACGATGGCCTTGTCAACCCATAAAGGATATGCTCTCAGGTCATAAGGAACATCTTCAAAGACTAAAGATTGGAATACAGGTACTTCTACACCTGCAATATTTCCCTTAGTCTTTTTGACTTCCTTTACTTTTACAAGATGAGAGATAGAGCGCTCCTCACTCCAAGAGCTGTTTTCACCATAGACGGCAATCCAGCTTTTCATGCCATCTACAGCTTCCTTCTGCTTTACTTTCAGCTCTTCTATTTCAGCATGGCTTTGACGTATTACAGTCTGAAGCTGCTGTTTTTTAAGCTGAAGTGTCGGCAGATAGCGGGTAAACTGCTTTAAGGAGTCTTTCTGCTTCTTCTGCTCATTCTTGGTCAGCTTTATTTTCGCCACAGTCTTCTACCCTCACTTAGGCCAATACTTGGCAATTAGATCAGACTTCAATAGTGTCTCTTCAGGAGAGAAACACTGGCTTAGGATTTTCCATCCTGTGTCCAATGCCTCTTCAAGAGGAATATTGACACTCAAGTCCATAAGCTGTTTTTCAAACATCTCACCGTACTTCAAAAGCTTTTCGTCCCAGTCTGACATCAAGAAACCCATGCTCTTCTTTTCGAGAGAGTCTTTATAAGAAGCATAGAGTTTGATCATACCGTCCATTAAGGCTCTATGGTCATCTCTTGTATCTTTGTTGACGTTCTGCTTAAGACGAGACAAGGATCCAAATGGCTCGATGTGACCATGCTTAAGATAGTACTGGCCTTCAGTAATATATCCTGTATTGTCTGGTACCGGGTGTGTTACATCGTCTCCAGGCATAGTTGTGACACCGAGAATTGTAACGGATCCAGCGCCTTCAAAGTCGACAGCCTTCTCATATCTAGCTGCAAGCTGAGAGTACAAGTCACCAGGATAACCTCTATTGGATGGAACCTGGTCCATAGTAATGGCCATTTCTTTCAAGGCATCTGCATAGTTTGTCATATCTGTCAAAAGTACAAGTACTTTCTTTCCCTGAAGTGCAAACTGCTCGGCAACAGCAAGAGATAGGTCTGGAACAAGCGTACACTCTACAGTAGGGTCAGCAGCTGTATGAATAAACATGACAGTACGTGAAAGGGCACCGGACTTGTTGAGAGTATCTCTAAAGAATAGATAGTCGTCGTACTTCAGTCCCATTCCACCCAAAACGATGATATCGACTTCAGCCTGCATGGCAATACGTGCCAAAAGCTGGTTATATGGTTCACCGCTGATTGAGAAAATAGGAAGCTTCTGTGATTCTACAAGAGTATTGAAGACATCGATCATCGGGATACCTGTGCGAATCATATTCTTCGGTACGATACGTCTTGCAGGGTTTACCGATGGTCCGCCAATAGGAATCATGTTGTCTTCAAGTTCAGGTCCATTATCTCTTGGCTTTCCTGCACCATCAAATACTCTTCCAAGAAGATTATCAGAGAAACTGACTCTCATAGGAACACCTAAGAATCTGACGCTGTCTCCTGTGCTGATACCGCTGGCACCAGAGAATACCTGAAGTGAAACCAACTCCCCATCAAGCTTGATAACGTTTGCGTAAGACTTTCCTGTCTTTGTTGTTACTTCAGCCAAGTCTCCACTTCTAACGCCATCAGCCTTAACAGTAATGACGTTTCCAACTATTGATTCGATCTTTGTATATACCTTCTGCATGACTCACCTCTTTCTCTCTTCAAAGAATGATCTGATCTCTTTTTCACCCTTTTCATACTCAGGAGTGTTTTCAGGAGTACCATTCCAATCCAAGAAACGCTGTCTCAGCTGATTGAAGAAGTTTCTTGCATCCTTCTTATCCTTTAGCTGGTAGTCAGATGAGAGAATATCCAAGAGGACAGAGAATACATGCTTCTGTCTTTCGATTGTAACAGTTGCATCTACAGGGTCGAAGGAGTTCTGCTGAAAATAACAGGAATCTACAAACTCACCCTTCTGATAAACAATATAGTCTTCAAGTGTAGTTCCTTCCTCACCTACAACCTTCATCATCTGTCCTACTTCACTACCACGTCTGACAAAGGAATACGCATAATCAACATCTTTCTTGTCGATTACACCCTCGTATGTGCTCCAAGAATCCAATGGATCGATGGCTGGATACTTTCTAGCGTCAGATCTTTCACGAGAAAGACCGTGGAATGCACCTACAACTTTAAGAGTAGCTTGTGTTACAGGTTCTTCAAAGTTTCCTCCGGCAGGGGAAACAGTTCCACCGATTGTTACAGAACCATAAGAACCGTCACGAAGTCTTACTTTACCAGCTCTTTCATAGAATTCTGCAATTCTTGATTCCAAATAAGCAGGGAAAGCTTCGTCGCCAGGGATTTCTTCCAATCTTCCGCTCATCTCTCTCATAGCCTGAGCCCAACGGGAAGTACTATCAGCAAGAAGAAGTACATCAAGACCCATATTTCTGTAGTATTCAGCCATTGTGACAGCTGTGTATACACTGGCTTCACGGGCTGCTACAGGCATACTTGATGTATTACAAATAATGATAGTTCTCTCCATGAGAGATCTTCCAGTCTTCGGGTCGATAAGCTCAGGGAACTCTTTAAGAGTCTCAACGACTTCACCGGCACGCTCACCGCAGGCTGCAATGATTACGACATCAACGTCTGCGTTTTTACTTGTCAGGTGCTGAAGGACTGTCTTTCCAGCTCCGAAAGGTCCAGGGATACAGTATGTACCACCCTTTGCAACAGGGAGGAATGTGTCGATAAGTCTGATCTTGGTAACCATAGGCTCATCAGGTCTTACTCTTTCTTCATAGCACTTGATAGGAACCTTAACAGGCTGAGTGATGATCATAGAGAGTTCTTTCTTCTCACCTTTATCGTTGGAGATGACAGCCACTGTATCACGAACAGAATAAACACCCTTCTCAACAATAGACTCCACTGTCCAAATACCAGGAAGTGTGAATGGAACGAAGATTTTATGAGTAAACAGTAGTTCCTGTACAGAACCGACAGCATCTCCGCCAGATACTTCGTCTCCTTTCTTTACGCATGGGGTAAACTCCCAATCTTTATTTGGAATAGGATCCAGATAAACACCACGCTGTAAGAAGAAGCCACACTTTTCAGCAAGCTGAGGAAGAGGGTTCTGGAGACCATCAAAGACTTGTGTCAAAAGACCAGGACCCAACTCAACAGATAAGAGTTCTCCTGTAAACTTTACTTCATCTCCAACCTTGATTCCTGATGTATCTTCATAGATCTGAAGGTCAGCCACCTCACCTGTGATTCTAATGACCTCACCTTTTAGGGTTTCTTCACCCACAAGGATATAGCCAACCTCATTCTTGATTACAGTGTCGTCAAATTTTACTTTGACAAGGTTGCCGTTGACTCCTGCAACCCGCCCAGTTTTATAGTCCATAATCACTCCTTGATGTAATTACACTTTGGATGTCTCTATAGAGACGGTCAAACTCCTCTCTTCCTTTTTCTTCACTAAATGCAGCTACCCTCTCTTTTATCTGCAGCTTCAGACCGTAGATAATCAGGGCGTCCAAGCTAAAAGGTGAAGAGACGGGATGGGATGACAAAAAGTCGAAATACTCTCCAAGAATAGCCTTTTCAGCTTCCAGAGGATTAGAAATAGAGAGAATCTCTTTGGCTTTTTTCTCTAAATTTTCATCCCTAGGTACTCTTGGCTTGTACTCCGGGTCCTCTCCTTTTCCGTTCTTAATCGCTCTTTGAGATACCAACATTTCACTGAATGTAAAATTAAAGTTATCCCAATCCTTAACGATTCTATTGGCTACTTTACCTTCTCTATGAGAAAAAGAAGCTTTTTCAAGCTCAGCAAAGTCTTTTTCACTTAACTGCTCTTTAGCTCTCTCCAAAAACTCCTCATACTTCATAGGAGAAGGTTTATCCATCCAGACAGAAGGAAGAGAAGCGGCAAAATAAATATATTCAGCCACATTCAGCTCCTTAGATTATTTCTTTCAAAGAAGAAGAAAGATAAGGATAGAGAAGCTTTGTTATTTCTTCATCTGAAAGGTCGATATATGCTGATCCATCCTTTGAATAGACCTTAAATCCACCAGAGACGGAGGAAGAAGCGCGAAGAGTGACACCCTTCTCCAATTCCTTAGCGAACTGGGAAGTAAGAACAGCATTGACTTTGTCAACCATTTCTTTGCTTACTTCCACGTCACATCCATTGCATTCACCCTTTACAACTGCAACAATGGCTTCTGCAATAACCTTCTCATCAAGGCTAGATGAGACTTTCTGACCAAGAATCTTCTTGAACTTATCTTCAAGATTTTTTCTTAGTGTAAGAGAAACATCTCTTGCTGCCTGCTTGACGCTGGATATGCTGCTTTCTCTTTCGATTTCAATTGTCTTTTTTCCATCAGCAATGATTTTATCTCTTTCCTTCTTTGCTTCATTGACAATTCTTTCAGCCTCTTTTCTGGCTTCTTCCAAAATCTTTTTGCTTTCATTTGTAGCGGACTCGATTCCATCTTTCTTAATGGAAGCGATTAGATCCTGAATTTGCTGTTCCATAGCTTATACCTCTAAGTCTAACTTTTCTAAGTATAATTTGTGATTTTAGAAAAGAAAAGCTATATATGTTATATGAACTTGTTTTTTGAGTGTAAAATTCGACATATACTTAGTTTTGTTTGAATATTTTGAGTTATAACTATACTTTTTTAACTATTATGTCTTCAATTTTCCTTTCGTTTTAAATAATATTTTGTTATGGCAATACCTAAGGAATTTCTTAGAGAAGATAAAATAAAAGCAATCGTTATGATAAAGAATCTCAAGACAGATGAGATTTATTTATATAAGACAGAAGATGCAGTGGCGTCATATTCCAAAGAAAGATTTAAGCTTGACTTAGGAATGCATCCTGTAAAGAGTCTTCAGAATGCATATTCTTCCTTAGGCCTCGAGCTTTTTACCTTCGAAATCGATAAAGAGGCAATTGAAGGAGAGGACCTGGATAACCTATTAGAAGAAAGAAAGAGCTACTGGAAAGAAAAGGGCTCAAGATTTTACTCCTGAGCCTATGTTCAATTACCTTTCTTCCTATCTTCTTCGATAAGTATCTTCAAGCCTTCAATGGCAACTTTGATGGCAGGTTCCGTGTCGTGTAGTTTTGGGTTATCCATACCAAGAGCTTCTCTTTCCTGGTTACCTACCACAAAGAATTCACTGCCGCATCTTACTCCCAAGTGGGCAGCACATACAAAGAGAGCTGCAGACTCCATTTCAGAAGCCAATACTCCAAGTCTCTTCCAAGCTTCCCACTTTGTCTTCAAGTCATAATAAACCGGCATAATATCTGGGTCATGCTGACCATAGAATGAGTCTTTACACTGGACTACTCCCGTATGGCTCTTAAGGTTTAATCTCTTTGC
>CAMEQB010000061.1 GCA_945932505.1 uncultured Spirochaetales bacterium | reverse complement strand
ATCTACTCCTGGTGGTCATATCGCTTTAAGGCAAGAGAGAAGAACACAGGTTGGCGTATCGACTACTTTATTGTCTCAGATGATTTGAAAGAGAAAGTAAAAGAAGCCAATATACATACAGATGTATTTGGCTCCGATCATTGTCCTGTATCCCTTGTGCTGGATTTAGATTAACAGAGTGTAAAACCGTTATCTACAAGGATTGTCTCTCCATATATACCTTTTGATTGAGCGAGGAAATAGACAGTATCTGCTATTTCTTCTCTCTCCATCATGGCTTTCTTCACGCTGTGGCTCTTCCAGTAAGCTTCTAACTCGCTTCCAATGAGTGCGTCTCTTTTGATTAATCCCGGTGCCACGGCATTTACTCTCAGCCCAGTCTCTGCTGCAAGAGACCTAGTGTATGCAGAGACAGCGCCCTTTGATGCATCATAGTGGGCTGTAGTGCCAAATCCGGGATGAAGGGCGTTCATACTTGATATATTTACAATAGAGCCATCGCTCTTCTTGAGTAGGGGAAGCAGCTCTCGTGTTACAAGAAATAACCCTTTTACATTTAATGAAAATACTTCGTCAAAAGAAGATAGGGGAAGAGAATCCTGCTTTCCTTCTGTAAAGATTCCTGCATTGTTTACAAGTACATCCAAAGAATCGAGAAAAGAGAAGGCGTTTTTTACTTCTACTTCCTTTCTCAAGTCCACTGCTATAGCTTTATCAGAGTCGATTTTGCTTTTGTCTGATACTGTGTACCAGACTTCATACCCTTCTTTTATAAATTTATTCCTTATGGCTTCTCCTAGGTTTGATCTGCCGCCAGTAACTAAGACTCTTCTCATATTAAATCCTCTACTTCCTTCATGCTTCTCATTTTCTCGTCATCTTTTCCAGAGATGTACATATCATCTCTGTACTTTGGGCTCATGACTGTAGAGAAAAGAGAGTATCCACAAATTGAATTCTTGATTCTGGTAGCTTGAAATGCGTTCTTGACTACCAAACTCTCTCTGTTTTCTTTATTTAGCACTCTTTTCTCTATTCTTCCGTCTTCATAGATTATTGTCTGCTCTGCTTCGTCCCCTTCCAAGAAAAACCACAATTCATCGTCTGTGAGAGCGTGTAAGTGGGAAAAAGATTCATCAGTAACAAGGTAATAAATTGAGCCTGAATGCTCTCCAAATTCATGTAAGAATCTAAAAAAACCACCCTCTCCATTAAGAGGAGAGAGATCAAGATTCTCTATTACTTCTTTTGCCTTCTTAGTCATTGTCTACTCCTTCAAACTTCATATTCCATAATCTTCTTATTCTATAGAGTGTCTCTGCGATATCCATGCTCTTTTCTTTTGTAAAGATAGGTGAAGAAGTAATACCTTTATTTACACACTCTGTTACATGTCTCATTTCATACTCAAAGCCGTTGTAGTCAATGGGGAATGAGTACTCTTTCTTCTCTCCGTCCCTCTCAACCCTGAATGACGTCAGGTACTGGAAGTCAGGAATATATATATTCCCTCTCTCTCCCTTGATTACAGCGATTCTATCAATATCTAAGCCGATGGCATTAAGAGTAGTGACCTTGGTTTTGTTGTTATATAAAAGTGTAGTTTCACTCCACTTATCAGTGCCGAACTCATTCATCATTACTTTTGTTTCTAGAATCTTTGGGTTCTCCAGGCCCAGCATCTCTGGTATCCCTAGGTTATAGATGCCGATATCCAACAAGGCTCCTCCACCTAGGGCCGAGAGAAATTTTCTCTCCCTGCGCTTACCTTCGCTATAAAAACCATACTGGAGAGATATTTCCTCTATCTCTCCAATCTCTCTTGACATATCTCTTAGAGCAAAGGCACCTGGAAGGAAGTATACCCAATAGGCTTCCATCAAGAAGAGGCCTTTCTCTTTAGCTAGCGTGTATAACTCTTCATACTGGGATGGAATAAGAGCCATAGGCTTTTCGCATAAAACATGCTTACCATTAAGGAGAGCCTCTTTAATCTCCTCATAGTGGAGATTATTTGGTGTCGAGATATATACCGAGTCTACATCTTCGTCATTATATATCTCGTTATATGAGCCATAACATTTCTCTGCTCCATACTTCGCTCCAAACTCTTTGGCCTTGTCTAAGTCTCTTGATGCTACAGCAACGAGTTTCTCTCCTTCCTTGTCGAGAAAAGATAAGGTGTGGGCAGCCTTATTTGCTATTTTCCCCAATCCGATGATACCCCATTTCATATATTCCTCCAGCAAAACCATAACTATTATGTAAAAAAGTGGCAATAAAATGGACATTTTTTTTAAATAATAAATGCATCTCTTGATAATAAATATAAATACATGGCAAAATCACTTCATCGTTTTTTTCGGGGGAAATTTATGTGTGGAATTGTTGGTTATTCAGGCTTTAGGGATGCTTCCAAAATACTGTTGGAAGGATTGGGGAAACTTGAATACAGAGGATATGACTCCTCTGGTATGGCTGTATATGGCCTCGATGGCAAGACAAGAATAGTAAAGGCGAAGGGGAGACTTAAGGTTCTCAGAGAGAAGACACTGGACGGAGAGACGCTTCCTGGACACACAGGAATCGGCCATACACGTTGGGCAACCCATGGAGAGCCCAGTGAAAACAATGCCCATCCACACTGTTCCGATGACAGCAATGTAATTGCAGTACACAACGGTATCATAGAGAACTACGTGGAACTAAAAGAGAAGTTATTGTCCAAAGGTTATAAATTCTATTCTGAAACAGACACTGAAGTAGTTACAAAGCTTATAGACTACTATTACAAAAAATATAACATCGGCCCCATCGATGCCATTGCCAAGACCATGGTCAGAGTCAGAGGCTCCTATGCTCTCTGTGTAATGTTTAAAGATTACCCAGGAGAGATCTATGCGGCGAGAAAAGACAGCCCCTTGATCGTGGCTTTAGGAGAAAAAGAGAGTTTTATCGCATCCGATGTACCTGCTGTCCTTAAGTATTCAAGGGACGTGTGTTATCTTGGAAACCTTGAAATGGCAAGAATCAAGGAAGGGGATGTAACTTTCTACAACCTTAATGGGGACGCAGTCGATAAAGAGGTGACAAAAATCACCTGGGACAGCGAGTGTGCTGAAAAGGGTGGCTGGGAACACTTCATGATCAAAGAGATACATGAAGAGCCTAAAGCTGTGAGAGACACGGTGGCTTCTTTTATTAAAGATGGGAGTATAGACTTCTCAGCATCTAATCTTACTGATGAAGTGCTTTCTTCAATCAGTGCACTTCGCATCATCGCCTGTGGTTCCTCCTATCATGTAGGAGAGGCTGTAAAGAGAATGGTGGAAGAGCTTTGTGGAGTCGCCTGCATTGTTGAGTATGCAAGTGAGTATAGATATAGAACAGCTATTCTTGACCCAGACGAAGCTGTCATCTTTATTTCCCAGTCCGGGGAGACAGCAGATACTCTAGCGGCTTTAAGAATTACAAAAGAGAGGAATATAAAGACAATAGGACTTGTAAATGTCGTGGGCTCTGCAATAGCAAGGGAAAGCGACTATGTAATATATACACTTGCTGGCCCTGAGATTGCTGTTGCAACTACAAAGGCATACTCTGCCCAGCTGGTTGCAATGTATTCTTTTGCTCTTGCTTTGGCAAAGGCAAAGAAGAGAGTTGATGAGAAGAAAGAAAAAGAGATCATCTACGAATTGGAAAGCCTACCAAGTAAGATCGAGAGACTATTGGACGAGAAAGAGAGAATCCAGTGGTTTGCATCAAAGTTCTCATCTGCAAAGGATGTTTTCTTTATTGGAAGAGGAATCGACTGGGCAATAAGCATGGAGGGCTCTTTAAAGCTGAAAGAGATCAGCTATATCCATAGCGAAGCATATGCTGCAGGAGAACTGAAGCACGGCACTATTTCACTGTTGGAGGATGGTACACTTGTTGTAGGTATCCTTACAGATGACTCCCTCATAGAGAAGACTGTATCAAACCTTACAGAGTGTAGGACAAGGGGGGCATATATAATGGCACTTACAACTTATGGCCACTATAGTACTGAGGATTCATCAGACTTTACAGTCTATATCCCAAGGACTCTGAAATACTTCACTCCTTCCCTGGCTATAGTTCCTCTCCAGCTATTCTCATACTACATAAGTGTTGCAAAGGGGCTTGATGTCGATAAACCAAGAAACCTTGCTAAGAGTGTAACTGTAGAGTAAGCTCTCATAAACCTTTTATGGCGATTTTATCATAGTCGGTGTAAAATTGAGCATATATGGGAAAAATGATGAAAAAGAATAAAAGAGAGAAGAGAAAATCTAAATTTAACGCCCCTATAGTGGTTTTGGTTTTTACTATCCTGTTGATCCTCTTTTTCGTCATGGCATATATGCTTTTTCATTCTAGAAGTATAGCAAGTCTTGAAGCAGAGAAGAGTGTCATTGAAAAACTCTATGTAGTAGTTGAAAGAAACAAAGAGAGCATTAATGATTACAATAAAACTCTGAAGGATGATTTTATAATAAGAGCCAATTCTGTTTCTTACATAATAGAGAATAATGAAGAGTATGAGGGTGATACAGAGAAACTAAAGGAACTCTCGAATGCATTGATGGTGGATGAGATACATCTTTTCACTCCATCAGGCGTAATCTATAGCGGTACTAATCCTGAATACTATGGCTTCTCACTCTTCAGTGGCCAGCAGATGTCTTTCTTTATCCCACTTCTTTCAGATACTAATCTATCTCTATGCCAAGACATTACTCCAAATACAGCTGAAGGCAAGTTGATGATGTATGCCATGGTTTGGAGAAAAGATCAAAAAGGTATGGTACAGATTGGAGTGGACCCGAGAAGAGTAGCGTACGAGATGAATGAAAACGAAGTGTTGTCCCTTGTGGATAGTATGCCGGTTACCCAGGGGCGTGAACTCTTTGTTGCAGACAGGGACAGCGAAATAGTAATAGGAGCTACAAACTCTTCCTACTTAGGTGTAACTCTCACTTCCATGGGGCTTGATAAAAGCCTGGAAAAGGGCCTCTTACAAAAACTAATGAGAATCAATGGAGTCTACTCCTTTGTTTCTATCTACTATGGCGACAATTTTACTTTGATGGTGACACAGAGCCTTGTGAACTCATATAAAAATGTATGGGGTACTATCATTGTCCTCTTTGTATTTGTATTTATTGTTGGTGTCACTCTCAATAGCCTTATCATCATGTACAATAATAAGCTTACAAAAGAAAGAGATGAGAGACTCAGAGAGAATGAGAAGAAGAACAGAGAGTTGTCTGAGGCTTTATCTAATGCAGAAGCTGCATCAAAGAGTAAGAGCGCATTCTTGATGAGCATGTCTCATGACCTCAGAACCCCTATGAACGCAATCATAGGATACTCGGAGTTACTTGAAAGATGTAACTTAAACGAAGAAGAGAGAAGGTACCTGAATAATATCAAAGTGTCGGGAAGGCAACTGATGAGCCTTCTTGACAGCGTTCTTTCTATGACAAGAATAGAGAGCGGAAAGCTGAAGTTAGAAAAAAAGAGTCATGACTTATATGAAATATTCGATGATATCAACATAATCATAAAGGAACGGGCAGACGAGAAGAATGTCTCTTTCTCTTATGAAACCCAAGGTAGTGATTATACTCTCTTAATAGACAGACCTAAATATACGGAAGTCTTACTGAATATTCTTTCCAATGCAGTCAAGTACAACAATAAAGGTGGAAAGGTTGTAATGAGAAACTGCATCATAGACAACAGTGATGGTACAGTGACAGTAAAGAGTGTAATCGAAGACAACGGAATCGGTATGTCTCCGTCTTTCTTACCTCATATATTCGATTCTTTTGAACGTGAAAGTATGCCTGGAACAGGAAAAGAAGATGGATATGGCCTTGGAATGAGTATAACGAAGTCTCTTGTAGAGCTTATGAGGGGTGATATAAACGTTGACAGCATTCAAGGTGTAGGAACTACTGTAATGATCTCTATTCCTTTTGAAAAGGCAAAGAGTATAGTGAAGAAGCAGGAAGTGATTGATCATAAATGGAGTGGAAAGAAAGCACTACTTGTTGAAGACAATGACCTTAATGCAGAGATAGCTGAGATTATGCTCTTCGACCTTGGCTTTGATGTAACTAGAGCTGAAAACGGGGAGGTGGCTTTATCTAGACTGAAAGAAGCAGCAGAGCCTTATTCGATAGTCTTCATGGATATATTGATGCCTGTACTTGATGGATACGAGACAACAAAGAGAATAAGGGAGATGGAAGGCAAAGTTGGAGGAATACCAATTGTCGCCATGACAGCCAATGCCTTTGCGGAAGACAAGATAAAGGCCATAGAGAGTGGAATGGATGATCACGTGCAAAAGCCTCTTGAAAAAGACTCTCTCATAAAAGCTATAATTAGAGTCCTTGGAGAGTAGACTATATATGGAGAATAGAAGAGCAGTAGTTATTGCCGGTGGAGAGATTATTTCCTATGAAAGAGTCCGTTCCTTTTTAAAGCCTGAAGACTACTACATTTTCTGCGACAGTGGTCTATTTCATAAAGAAGGATTAAACGTAGAGCCTGATTTGATTATCGGTGACTTCGATTCCCATGAGAAAGTCGATACTGGGTCTGAGATAATAACTCTTCCTGAGATGAAAGATGATACAGACTCCCTCTCTGGCGTAAAGCTTGCTTTAAAGCGGGGTTTTAAAGACTTCCTTCTCCTTGGTATGACTGGGAGAAGAATGGACCATACTCTCTGTAATCTCTATCTATTGTCATATATTAAGAGCCACCATGGAAAAGCTTTGATAGTAGATGACTGGAGTGAAATGGAAGTTGTGGAGAAAGAGGAAGTATTTATAAGCGACTCTTATGCATATTTCTCTCTCATCGCCTGGAAGGGAAAGTGTGAAGGGGTAAATATTGAGAATGCCTTGTATCCACTCTCTAGTGCAGTAATAGAGCCCGAGTACCAATATGGGATAAGTAACGAGCCACTGAAGGGTGGAAGTCGAGTATGGGTGGAGAAGGGGTCTCTTCTTCTAATAAAAGATTGGCGAAAAGAAAAGTAGAGATAGATATGGGAAAATTATACTTTGTAAGACATGGGGAAAGTGAATGGAATACTATTGGCCGTATCTGTGGTGCAACTGATATTCCTTTGACAGATAGGGGAAGAGCGATGGCTAGGGACACAGCCAGAGAGATAGTCAAGGAAGGGATAAAAGTGGATAGAATCATCTCTTCTCCTCTCTCCAGAGCTTATGAGACAGCAACCATAATTGGTTCAGTTCTAGGAGTTGATGTAAAGAAGGACGATAGGATCAAGGAACAGAACTTCGGTGTTTGGGAAGGTCAGTGTGGGAAAGGCAATAAGGAGTTCCAGGATGCTAAGAGAATGTTCTGCTCTTCTTACTCTGGAGGAGAGTCTATGATGAAGACGGCCCAGAGGGTATATAACCTCATAGACGAAGTAAAGAAAGACAAAGACAATACATATCTACTTGTCGCCCATAACGGAATATATAGAATAATACAGTCTTACTTCTTTGATCTCACAAACGAGGAGTTTGCTTCCCAGACTATGCCCAACTGTGCAATAAAGGTGTATGACATATGAGATCCAGCTTCATCACCTCGGTCCCTGATAAAAGCGGGGCTTTTTTAAAGGCTGTCAAGATTTTTTCCTCCCTTAATCTCAACATAGTTCGCACCAGCTATAATAAAAGCGTAGACTCCCACATGATCTTTTTGGAAGTGGAGGGTGAAGAAGATAAAATCGAAGAAGCCAGAAAGGAGCTAAAGACTCTTGGGTATTTGAATATCCCCCAGGAGAATGTAGTATTGCTGGAGTTTCTTCTTCCCGATCAGCCAGGGACATTGGAGAAGGTTCTCACTCTTATAGAAGAAAGGAACATAAACATCTCATATATCTCCTCCGTTTCAAACGGCACAGGGTGGCAGAACTATAGAATGGGGCTATTATTGAAAGACAAGAGAGAACAAGATGAGTTTCTTGAAAGTGCAGAGAGACTCTATCAAATAAGGCCCATAGATTATACCAGACTTGAGAACAGCTATGATAACTCTATCTTCTATTCAGGTTTCGTCTCAGAGCTATCAAAGCTGACGGATGTAAAAAAGGAAGAAAGGAACGCATTGATGCTCTCAGCAAATATGGCCATGGAAGTATTAAACTCCCAAGGTCTCAGGCCTGATACAACATTCTCCTCCATTGCTCATTTTACAAGACTTCTGGGCAAGGCAAGGGGAGATGGATTCAAGCCAAGAGTATCGAGAGGCGAAATAAAAGAGGGGTATGATTATATTCTTATTGAGCCCCCATGTGGCAGCAACACTCTCCTCATACTTCACAATAACTCACTTCTCTCTATTGATAGCGGCTATGCTCTCTATAAGGATGAGATGGAGGCTCTCTTTGATTCTCTTCTTCCAAAGTGGAGAGAGATGAATAAGACTCTCTTCCTCACTCATGCAGATGTTGATCATGGCGGTCTCTTCTACCTTTTTGATAAAATAGTGTGCTCCAAGCGTAGTAGAGCATGCCTCGATAGGGAGAAAAGAGGCTTGGATGGGCTGAGGGAAGAGAATAGGCTCCACCGACCATATATTAGAATGTGCAAGATACTCACTCATTACACTCTTCCAGATATGGAAAGAGTGGAGGAAGTGGGAGGCGAGCCTGAGTTTATCTCCTCTCCAATTGAGAAAAGCGGCGTTTGGGATTGGGAAGAGCTGCTCTTCACTCTCTATGAAGGAGAGGGCGGACACTTAAAGGGAGAGTCATTATTACTCTTGGAAGACGAAAAAGTAGCCTTTACAGGAGATATTTGGGTGAATATCAAAGATATGACGGATGAGCAGAGGGAGTATAACACTCTGGCTCCTGTATTGATGACTAGCGTAGATACTGACCCTGTACTTTCAAAAAAAGAGAGGGAGTCTATGAAATATATACTCCCTCCAAAGTGCAGAGTATTTCCAGGTCATGGAAATATGAAAGAACTTTGATCAGATACCGAATAAGTGCTTGATGCTACCCAGTGTCCATTTTAAGTAGAAAGGAATATTCTCCTTCAAAACACTAAATAGATACTCTCCTTCTCCCTTCTTCAGTGGGAGGAATGCTGTATATTCTCCTGCTACCTTACTTTTTCCTATAGCAACAAAAGCTTTGGCATTGTCTCCATAAGAGAACCATCTGGCTCGAGAGTAGGCTCCCACTGACACTTCTCCAACTGAGAGGGCACCTAAAGATAGCGGTGCGATAGATATTGCACCAAGGGACGCTATTAGCCCCACTGATATTGCTCCCAGCGATAAGAGTCCTAATGAAAAGGATCCCAGTGAGAGTAGGCCTAAAGATGCCATACCAATGGATACTCCTCCCATAGAGAAACAGCCCAGAGAACATACTCCCCTGGAGATAAAACCAAGAGAGAATACACCTTGAGACTTGAAGCCAAGGGAAAAGAATCCTTTGGAGTTTATACCGATGGACCAGAGCGGAAGACCCATAAGTGTCTTCTCGCTATGTCTTTCTTTGATCCTAGGACGAAAAGTAAAAGTTTTCTTATTTTCGTCATCCATAACAGTTTCCCGTTCTTCCTCGTCTTCTGTTCCATTTAGGATATAATCAATGGAACAAGAGAAAAGGGAAGAGAGCTTAATGAGATTAGCTGTATC
>CAMEQB010000060.1 GCA_945932505.1 uncultured Spirochaetales bacterium | reverse complement strand
CATCTATGAGGTTAATGATGTTGAAATTAAAAAAAATATTTGTTCTCATTCTCCTGTTGTCAATTCTGATTCCAGTTTTTGCTTCTGGCGACAATTGGTATGAAGGTCAGACTATCACAAGTATTGAATTTGAAGGACTTCACAATGTAAAGGTGAAAACCGCCAATAGTGTAGTAAGCCAATATATTGGAAAGGCTTTTGATGACGAAGTCTTCAGCCAGTTGGATGCAGACTTATATAGTCAGAGTTGGATGGATTGGATGATTGTGGATGCCATAGAGAGTGATGGCGGAGTAAAACTAGTCATCACTGTAAATGAGAATCCAATGATCAGCGAGATCTATATTCTTGGAAATGACAAAATTAGAGCCAATGCAATATTGGAAGCCCAAAGTCTTACAAAGGGCGGCTTTTATTCAACAAACAACATAAATGCCAACGCTAAGCTTATTAAAGACTATTATCTGTCAAAGGGATATGTGGATGTAACAGTTGAAGCCTCCATTAATGAAAAGGATGACAATACTGTCATTGTCAATTATACAATTAACGAAGGTAGACAATATAAAGTCAGATCGGTTCTTTTTGAAGGTATCTCCGGATTATCAAGGGACGAGTTGAAAAAGCTTCTTACTACCAAAGAAAAGAGCTTCTTTGATAGTGGGAACTTTATTGCTTCCAACATGGATGCTGATAAGACTGCAATAGTCAAGTATTACACGACTAAGGGTTATCCAGATGCTGTCATAACATCGTCGGAGGTTATACCTCTTGATGAAGAGTCTACCGAGTCGACCCGTTATGTAAATGTCGTGTATACAATTGATGAAGGTGAACTCTGGACTATCGGAAATATCTCATTCTCAGGTAATACTATATTCTCCAGTGATGATATTCTCTCTCTAATAACTGTCAGTGAAGGTGAACGTTATAACAGTGAAAGAATATCCGGTATCTACGAGAGTATCGCTTCCCTTTATTACGATAACGGATATGTTTATTCAGTAGTATACCCTGACATCAAAAAAGAAGAAGGAAACAAAATATCTATCAATTTCCTTATTACTGAGGGCGTACAGACTAAAGTCGAAGAGATTAGGATAAATGGACTAACAAAGACTAAGCCATATGTTCTTGAAAGAGAGCTTGCATTTAAGGTCGGCGACATATTCTCCCGTTCTGCGTTTATTCAGTCTCAGCAGAATATGTACAACACATCTCTTTTGAAGAATATTTCAGCTTCTCTTTACCCAGGAAAGACTGAAGATGGCGTCATCTGTGAGTTTAATGTTGAAGAAGGCAACCAGATGGAGCTTCAGTTCGGTGCTACTTTCGGAGCTACAGAGCTTAACGGGTTCCCTGTTTCAGGATTCTTGTCTTTGACAAACAATAACTTGGGCGGAACAGGAAGAGCTCTATCACTTTCAACTGAAATAAGCCCATCAACACAGTCACTCTCTCTTTCAATATCAGACAATTGGGTTGGAAATAAGCGTTGGGGTAATGGAATCAGCATCAGTGCAGAGAGAAATGTCAGATCTGGAGTTCTTCAGAAAGGTATAGGATCTGATTTCTATGACGGAAGAGATTCTAATAAGAGCACTTATCCACTTGGATATGAAAATGCTTATGACTGGTACTATATCAACTCACAGAACTATCCTTCATCCAACTATCTTATGAACTATGATTACTATTCCTTCGATGTTGGATATAATACTGCTTATTCTTGGGTATTCGCTCCAGGAACACTGAAGGTAGGTGGTGGACTAAGTGTAGGTTTAAACCACGCTGTCTATGATAATACAAAGTACACTCCATATGAGCTGTTGATTTCAAAATACAATGAAAAGTGGCAGTTCTCCAATAAGATACACGCTTCACTTTCTTGGGATGGAAGAAACTATGTAGATAAGGTTCCACATGGATATGTACTTTCCGCTTCATATACATATGCCGGAGGTATCCTTGGAGGCTTATCAAACTACAATAGGCTTTCATTTAGCGCTTCTGCTTATAGAGGTATATTCCAGTTTGGTGGCAAGGAAGATGGAAAGAAAAAGAATATTATACTTGGTGTAAGCTCAGAAGTGGATGTAATGCTTCCTCAATATTGGCTTTATGGCGATACTACAGGCTGGCAGAATCCAAAGAGCGGTGCCACAAAGTATGAAATGCTTTATATCGATGGTATGAATATCGGTAGAGGTTTCTCTGTTGTCTACGACCAGGCATTCTTGTGGAACAATCAGATTGACCTTACATATCCTTTGGCAGAAGATGTACTGTCTCTTGAGGCATTCGTCTCTGCTACAGGTGTACAGTCTGATCTTAATAGAATAAATGGATTATCTTCTATCAACTGGTATTTTGCAGCAGGAGCAGGAATCAAAATGGAAATTCCAGGTTTCCCTCTTGGATTATATCTTGTTAAAAATGCTACAATCAAAAATAATGAAGGTTGGAAGTGGCAGAATGGTACTCTATTCTCAGGTTCTAAAGAAGGATCTGGCTTGAGTCTGGTTTTGGCTATTACTACAAGTATTTATTGATATGCAGAATAAAGATGATGAAAAAGAACTGACACCTATGGTCCGTCAGTACATGGAGATAAAAAAAGAGCATCAAGATAAGGTGCTCTTTTTTCGCTTGGGTGATTTTTATGAGATGTTCAATGATGATGCAGTAGAAGTGTCGAAACTACTGAATCTTACTTTGACTCATCGTGGTGCTATGCCAATGTGCGGCATACCATATCATGCTGCAAAGAATTACTTAAAAAGATTGCTTGATTATGGAAAAAAAGTTGCTGTATGCGAGCAGTTTTTAGATCCAAATGAGAAAAGTAAGCTGGCTAAGAGAGAAGTCACACAGGTTTATACTCCTGCTACTGTTGTTGACGATGAGTACCTTGATTCCCTTTCTTCTTCTTTTGTTGCTGCCATCAATGTAGAAAAAAGGGGAGTCCATATAGCTTGGTCTGATATCTCTACAGGTGAGTTCTATATTAGAACTATTCCTTTGGAAAAAGATTTTTCAAGACTCGACTCATTACTATATGAAATATCACCGAAAGAAATCCTTGTTCCAGATGATATTTACTTTTCAAATAAAGAGTTTAGAAATGTAATAGATTCTGCCTCATCTATTGTATCTAAACTCCCCACTTGGTATTTCTCACTAAAAGAAGGTAGAAAACAGACAGAGAAACAGTTTTCTTCCAATGCTTTGAGAATCCTTGAACTAGATGAAAAAGACCCTATTCTTACATCTATCGGTGCACTTTTGTGTTATCTCAATGATACTGCAAAGGCAGAACTGCCACAGCTAAGAGGCATAGAGCGTATCGGCGATGAAAGCTTTATGTTCCTGAACTCAGCAACTATCAGAAATCTTGAAATTCTTACTTCTCTTACTGAGGGAGGTCAGAGATACTCTCTGTTTTCTACTATAAATAGGACTCTTACTCCAGGTGGAGGTAGATTCCTGAAGTGGGCTCTTGTCCATCCTCTTGTAGATATATCAAAGATTCTTAAGCGTCAGGAATGGGTTGAACGATTCTTCAATAATACAGAAGAGTTGGAAAAAATGCGGCAGGAACTAAAGGAGACAAGCGACCTTGAACGACTAGGCGTAAAAGTCGGAATGAAAAGAGCAACTCCTAGGGATCTTGTGGCAATAAGTGAAAGTACGGCTACATTTATAGATATGGTTGAGAGTAGAAATGAATACCTATCTGTTATTGATGATGACTCAGACTACGATTGGAATGCACTAATAGATTTCTCAACAGAGTGTCTCAAAGCCATCAATAAAGAGTGTACTAATATAAATAATGAAGGCACTATCATTAATGATGGGTATGATGAAGAGCTGGATAGTCTCAGGTCTCTATCTAATGGAGGCTCAAAAGAGCTTGACGAGTATTTGGATAAGATTAAGGCAGAGACTGGTATTACAACACTTAAATGTGGTGAAAACAGAATTATCGGATGCTACCTTGAAGTGTCGAAAGGACAGCTGGATAAAGTTCCATCTACTTTTATTAGACGCCAGACTCTTGTGGGAGGCGAACGTTTCTCAACTGCGGAGCTTAACGCTATTCAAGATAGAATCCTAAATAGTAAGGAAGAGGCTGCAAAAAGAGAAAGAAGAATATACTCCAGTTTTGTAGAAAAAGCATATAGCCTTAGGTCTGATATCGAAAGAATGGGTAAGGTTATATCTCTTCTTGATTTTTATTCTTCTCTTGCATACTTATCTAAGGAATGTAATTGGGTGAAGCCAACATTGAAAGAAATTGGAGAGCTGGAGATAAAAGAGGGTAGGCATCCAGTTGTAGAGGCAAACACTGAAAGATATATTCCAAACTCTTTCTCTACTCATAAATCCAGGTTCTCTCTGATTACAGGTCCAAATATGGCAGGTAAATCCACATATCTGAGAGAAATAGCTTTGATTGTTCTGCTCTCACATATTGGTTCCTTTGTTCCTGCAGATAGTGCAGTGATTCCAGTTACTGATAAAATATTCTGCCGTGTAGGTGCTTCTGATAATCTTTCTAAGGGGGAATCAACATTCCTTATAGAAATGAGTGAATCAGCCCAGATATTAAGGTCCATTACAAATAAAAGCCTTGTAATAATGGATGAAATCGGTAGAGGAACCAGTACTCAAGATGGAATGAGTATTGCTTATGCTATAATGGAATACTTAAAAAAGAGTGGAGCAATAACTCTTTTTGCTACCCATTATCATGAGCTTACTATGCTTGATACATCTGATATGTCTCTGTTACATATGGATGTTAAGGAAGAAAAGGGCTCTGTCATATTCCTAAGAAAGGCTGTAGAGGGTGTCGCCGCCTCCAGCTATGGTATACATGTAGCAAAGCTTGCTGGTATGCCACGTAGCGTAATAAACGAGGCGCTTTCATTCCAAAAAAAACACTTTGAAGATTACTCATCCTTCTCTGATCAAGGAAGCCTTTTTGCTTCCTCTGATGCCGTAATAGACACTAGCGCTGAAAAAGAAGTGGCTGAAGCGATACAGAACTTTGATCTGGATCAATCAACTCCATTAGATGCTTTAATTCTTATCGGTGAACTAAAGAGAAGGCTGGAGGATAAATGAAATACTTTGTTTCAGCCTGTCTAATGGGAAAGAAGTGCAAATATAATGGTGGTGACAACTATGATCCAGATCTGGTGTCTCTTCTTAAAGATGATGAAATTATTCTAATCTGCCCCGAAACAATGGGTGGACTCCCTATCCCTCGTAACCCTGTGGAGCTAAATGACAACAGGGCATTGGATAGTGATGGCAACGACTATACTTTTTTCTTTTTAAAAGGCGTGGAATCCGTTATTGAAAAATCTAAAATAGAGAACCCGGATGCTTTTATTCTTCAACCAAGAAGTCCTTCTTGTGGCTTTGGCCTTATCTATGACGGAACTTTTTCAAAAACATTAGTAAAAGGTAATGGACTACTAACACAAAAGTTATTGGAGAAAGGATGCAAAATATATAATCCAAATACTTTTAAAGAAGAAAATAATCAATCTATTACTTCTCTAACTATTGACAGAGAATCTAAATAGCGTTTAAATACTTGTAGTTTCATTTAAAGTGATTTAAAGGGACCGGTTAGCCGAGTCCCTTTGTTTATGATGGAGGGGTATGCTTACAAAAGAAGCAAGTTCCAATGAGCTCTTTAAGAATGTCAGCGAGTGTATCAAGACACTTGGTCTCGATACTGTCGAAGTCACTCAGTCAAGAGACAAAGGCAGCACCAATATGCGTGTTGTCTTAAGTAAAAGAGATGGGGAAATAAACACTGATGACCTTGAGAAGGCATACAATGTAATCTACCCGATGTATCAGGTACTATCTCAGGATAGAGACTTAAACCTTGAAGTCTCTTCTCCTGGAATACAGAGGACTTTTAAAGACATCTGTGAATTTGAAGTATTTAAGGGAAAGACTGTGAGGGTCTACTCGACTTTATATTCTTCATATGTTGTTGGAAAGATTGAAGACTCTGATAAAGATGGTGTTACTCTCTCTTCTTACTTAATTGAAGATAAGAAAGAAAACGGTGAAATAATAAGACTAAACTACGATACAATTTCAAAAGCAAAGCTGGAATGTATATGGGAGGAAAAGGATGATTGACCTTACTAATGACATAAGGGAAATGATGGACCAGAAAGACATGAGCTTCAAAGAAGTCAAGTCTATCATTACCGACATGCTTAAAAGTGCATATAAGAGAAAGTTTGGAACTGATGAAAACGCTGAAGTTAAGTTCTATACAAAGAAAAAGGATTCTTCAAGAATCTATGTAGATATCCTTGCAAAAAAAACTGTCGTTGAAGAAGAAGACTATTTTAATGAAGTCACAGAAATCCCATATGACGATGCTGTTCTTCTAGCAGGCGATGAAGTAGAAGTAGGCGATTCTCTTGAAATTCCGCTTAACCCAAAGACTTTTGAATACTCTGCAGTTCAGTCAGCTAAGCAGCGTGGCCAGCAGGTTTCGAAAGAGATGACAGATGACAAGACATTTATTAAAGCAAAGTCAATGGAGTTTACTCTTATTAAAGGTGAACTGAAGAAGATTGGCAAAAACAACTCAGATTGGCTTGTTGATGTTGGTTTTGGTGAAGAAAACTTGGCTGTATTCCCACTTCGTGGCCAGTCTCCTAGAGAGACCTATGAAATGGGTGATACCCTTCGCTTCTTCGTTGAAAAGGTAGATAGAGGAGACGAAATCGTCACAAAAGACAATAAGACAGGTAAGACAAAGAAAAAGAAGAGGGGAGTAAAGATCAGCCTCTCCCGTAGCTGCAAAGAGTTTGTCAAGTGTCTTTTGGAAGCTCAGCTCAGAGAAGAAATCGATAACGGCTCTGTTGTGATCAAGGCTATAGCAAGACAGGTCGGTGTCAGAACTAAGGTTGCCGTTGATACAAAGAAGAGTGATACAGATCCAGTAGGTGCAACAGTAGGAAAGGCTGGTTGTAAAATCCAGACAATTACTAATGAAATCGCAGGTGAGAAAATCGATGTAGTAAGATACGACAATGATCCTATTGTTCTCATTGCAAATGCTCTTACTCCAGCACAGGTTCAGAGAGTTGTTGAAATCGATCCAGCTTCAAAGTATGCTGTGGCCATCGTCGATGACAAAGACCAGGGTTTGGCTATTGGTCAGAACGGTGTCAATGTTAAGCTTGCAAAGACTCTCTGCGACTGGGTCATCGATGTCAAGACAAAGAGCCAGTTCAATGAAATGGAGCAGACACAACAGATTCATGAGAACGTCGGAAGCCTCTTCAAGGATGATGAAGAAAATACTCACTCTGTTGAAGTAGAGAAAAAGGAAGAGCCAAAGGCTCTCACAAATGAAGAGATCGGCATTGCAGAAGGTGAAACTCCAATCACAGATATCGGCCTCGATTCTCGCATTGTCAAGAAACTTCACAATGCTGATATATGGTCTATCGAGGAGTTCTTCGATTATACTGATGAAGAATTACTGGAAAGAGGTTTGACTGAGGAAGAGATTGAAGCCGTAAAGGGTAGTGTAGAGATTGTAACAGAGGAAGAAGTGATTGATGATTCCTTTGAATGCCCTGTTTGTCATGCAATCGTTCCTGCAGGTAGTACTTCTTGTCCAAACTGTGGTGCAGAATTTGAGTTTGAGTGATATAGTTTTTAAAGGTTCATATGGCAGAAGATAATAAGAACATTAAGGTAAACATCATCAAAAAGACTGTAACTCCGGAACCAGCAAAAAAGGTGCCGGAGGAAGTCGTAGAAAAGAAAAAGGTCGTTGTAAAACTTAAGACACCAGTAAAACCAAAGCAGGTTGTAAAAGTTAAAGAGACACCTCGAGAAGAGAAAGAAGTTGAAGAGCCGAAGAAACCAGCTGCAACTCCAGCTTCTGAGAGTGCTAAAGACCGTCAGACACAGGAAAGAACTCCTGTATCTGGTAACCCAAGAATTCAGGGACAGCAAAGACCTACAAGGCCTGGTGAAAAGCCATATATGGCTGGCCAGAAACCAAAGTCAGAGCCAACTAAGGAAGCAAAAAGAGAAGTAATCGACGGTAAAAGCTTCATGGGTAGCACCACTCATAACGCAAACACCAGAATTCAGTCTACAATTCATAATGGACCTGTAATCATCAGAGCAGCTGAGACTACTCCAGCTCCAGAACCACAGTCAAATAAGCCTAGAGTCCAAGGTATCGTAGGTGGAAGACCAACAGGACAGAAGAACTACGGTCAGAGAGGACAGGGGAACTATAGACAGAATGGAGAAAGAAATTCTTGGCAGAATAGAGATGGTCAGAATCAGAAAGACAGCCAGAACTCATTCCAGCGCCAAGGCGGTGGACGCAGCTATACTCCACCAAATCGCAATGGTCAGAACGGTTCATTCCAGCGCCAGGGCAGTAATAGACCTCAGGGTGGCGCTCCACGTTTCTCTAATGGTCCTAGAAGCCAGAGTGTCGCTCCAGCACCAATGGAACTAAACCAGAAAAACGGTGCCAGAAAGACAAGTGCAAACGCCAACAAGAGAAAGGACAAGGACAACAGATGGCAGAAAGATGAAGAGCTGGACTTTGCACTTCAGAAGAAGAAAGTCATGGAAATGAAGCTCTCAGCTGTTCCTAGCAGCATCGATATTATGGAAAATATCACTGTTGCTGACTTGGCAAAGAAGATGAATCTCAAAGCTTCAGATATTATATCCAAGCTCTTCAAGATGGGTATGATGGTTACTATCAACCAACAGATCGACCATGAAACAGCTGAGATTATCGCATCTGAATATGGTTGTTCCGTCCATCTTGTCTCTCTTTATGACGAAACTGTCATCGAACAGGAAGAAGATAGAGAAGAGGACATGGTACCACGTCCACCAATTGTCACTGTCATGGGTCACGTAGACCATGGTAAGACTAAGACACTTGATGCCATTCGAAGTACCAACGTCGTAGCAGGTGAGTATGGTGGTATCACGCAGCATATCGGTGCATACAAAGTAAGCGTTCCAGATAAAGGCGAGATTGTATTCTTGGATACTCCGGGCCACGCAGCATTCAGTATGATGAGAGCCAGAGGTGCCCAGGTTACAGATATTGTCGTTCTTGTTGTCGCTGCAAATGACGGTGTAATGCCTCAGACAAGAGAAGCCATTGATCATGCAAAGGCTGCAAAGGTTCCTATTATTGTCGCTATCAACAAGTGCGATCTTCCTGAGGCTAATCCAGACAGAGTCAAGCAGCAACTCTCTGATTTAGGCCTTATGCCTGAAGAATGGGGTGGACAGACTTTGTACTGTGAAATCTCTGCTTTAAAGAAGATTGGTATCGATGATCTGTTAGATACTATACTTCTTCAGGCTGAAATGCTTGAATTGAAGGCTAATCCTAACTGTAGGGCCGTTGGTAAAGTTCTTGAATCAAGAATCGACCAGGGCAGAGGTACAGTTGCAACAGTAATCGTACAGAAAGGTACTCTTCATCAGGGTGACTACTATGTAGCCGGCATCTATTCAGGTCGTGTTAGAGCTATGTTCGACGACAAGGGAAGAAAGATCACTGAAGCTGGTCCATCTACTCCTGTTGAGATAATCGGTCTATCAAACATCCCTTCTGCCGGTGATCCGTTCCAGGTTACAGAAGATGAAAAGACAGCAAGAAGCATTGCTACAAAGC
>CAMEQB010000059.1 GCA_945932505.1 uncultured Spirochaetales bacterium | reverse complement strand
AATTCATCCGGTGCATTACACACCGGATGAAAAACACTCAGGATTTTCTATCAA
The DNA here is from genome assembly GCA_945932505.1 of uncultured Spirochaetales bacterium. Classification (GTDB taxonomy): domain Bacteria; phylum Spirochaetota; class Spirochaetia; order Sphaerochaetales; family Sphaerochaetaceae; genus Ornithospirochaeta. The sequence goes on along the minus strand of CAMEQB010000059.1, from coordinate 9,685 downwards.
TATATGCCCCAGAAAGCCTTGATTGGATCTGGTCCATAGTAGATAAACTGATGAGAAACATAAGAAGCAAGTCTCCATCCGAGTAGAAGTGCAACGATTACAGCTCCAACCCAAACGTTACCTGTCACCTTATATGACTTTCTATAGATATAGCTCATGATTGGTGCAAGAACTATAACAGAAAGAATTGTGTGGACATCCCATACTGTTCCATGGTTTACACTGGAGAAAGTAAGAAGAAGAGCAATTATTACAACCAACTCTGATCCAAGAGATGTTGCAACAACGTTAATTGCTGTATCTACACCATCTTTAACATTCTTTAAACCCCACATGTTATTGAGTGTACTAATAACAAGTGTGAATGGAAGAAGAATAACAGCGTACTTAAGCATTCTCATGAATCCAATTGGGCTCATTACTTCAAATGATCCATCTGCTGACATAAATCTTGTTCCGAAGAGAGCATGGATGATATTTGCCAATAAATAGATACCACAGAACATGATGAAACCAAGAAGAAGTGACTTAAAGACATTCTTTACACCACATCCAAGATGGACATCTGAGAATTTAGCAAGTGTTCCGCCTCTCTTCTTTGTAACAAAGAATAGAACAAGGAATAGAGCAGCACCGACAACAGCTGTAACAATAATCATTGTCAATGTTCTGATTTGTCCTGGTTCCCAAGGAAGCCACTTAGTTGCTGTAGCGTTGGAGATAGTGAAGGAAAGGTTACCGCTAGAAGATACCTTTGTTCCTACAAATGCAGCTATGACAGCAAATGCAACTGCAATCCAGAAGCCAGCAGACTTGATCTCCAAGGTTGGCTTATAAAGCTCGTACTTGGCACTTGAGAAGAATTTTGTGTTAATGACGATTGCGAGAAGAGCAATGATTGCGACAACTGCAGAAATAGTAGCAAGAGTTGTAAATGCAATTGCCCAATAGCTGCTTCCACACTTTCTAGCATCGATTGGTGTAGCTGAAGGATCTCCAATTGCACCATTATTGTAGTTCATTGTCTGGCAATAGAACTCTACTGTCTTAGATACTGCGTCAGAATCCCAAAGAACACCATTATGGATAGTCTCAGGACTGAAGAAGAGTCTTGCCCTATTCTCTTCAATAGCTTTCTTAAGTTTTGGGCTATTTGCAACTGTTGTATCGAAGAGAGGACCAAGATACTCTGCCTTTCCATTTGGATCTACGGATGTATCAGGAACGTAATACCAACCATTTCTCTGTACAGCATCTGTTGTATGGAAGATATTCTTATACTGATCTGTTTCGCCAGCATAGTAGTATCCATTGTCTTCATGAGTACCAGAACCTGTCATTGCGTTTGCCTGTGGTTCTCTTACGACTTCGATACCTGCAACCTTAACCTTCTTGTTAAAACCTGAGGAAGGAGAAAGTCTAGCTGCGTTAGGATATTCATCTACTTTTGCTTCTTCAAGAGTCTTTTTATAAAGGTAAGTATTGTAATCATCAGAGCTGAGCTTTGCCTTAGCAATAGTATCTGCATCTTCACTGATCATAGCTTCTGTAATCTCAACACCATAATCGCTGTTAAGAATATTCAGCATTCTGTCGTTAAGAGTATAGTATCCACCGTCAAGCATCAACGCAGAAGCACAACCCAAGACGCCTGCAGAGTGTGCCCAGACACCGATTCTCTCATTATCAACATGAGCGATGTTTCTTGCATACTTCACTGCATCATACATGCCCTGGGAACCACCTCTAAAGTAGTTCTCTTCCCTAAAGCCGTCTTCTGTAACAGCAGGCTGCTCGGAAAGACCACAACCATACATGCTTGTATTGAGAACTACAAATCCTCTTTTTGCCAGTTCCCATGCAACCATACTGGAAGCAGAAAGGCTTTCAGATCCACCATGGAACAATATTACACATGGCAGACTGTCGTCACTAGATACATTTCTAGGTTCATACTGCTCGATGGAGAGACTTGCACCTCTAGTATCCAAAGTAATCTTTTTTACCATAACCCTATTGTTTTGAGTTATGAAAAGACCTGCTACAGCACTGAATATCAGCACCAGAGCCACGCTAATTCCGAGTATGAGCCAAGCTCCCTTGGAATTCTTCAGGGAAAAACATCCTTTCTTCATAATATATTTCTCCTAATGTTTTAGTTGCCTAGTGGTAAAGTTTCAGTAGATAATACATCTCCACTCTTTGAATCTACTTTGACTACATATTTGCATGAGTCAGTCCATACTGTAACAACATAGCAATTGTCACTCTTATTAAGCTCTGAATCATTTCTTGGCGTATAAACTCTAGTCAAGCCAAGGCTCTTCAAAGCAATATCAATTGACTTCTCTTTGGAGATTCCTCCACAAGAAACAAGCAATATTGAAAGCGAAAGTATTAAGATTGCAACAAGATTTACTTTTTTCTTCATAAAACAAAATCTCCTTTGTATGAACAAAAAATATAATTGACTATACAGATTGTAGAACAAATACAATAATTGTAAAGACAAATTTCAAAAATCACAAAAAAAATACCCTAGCAATCTGAAACTAAAGATTTTTTGATGAGATTCCGATTAATTAAATAACCCAGTCAAGGAAAACAGAATCCTCTTTCTTTCCTTCAAGCATATTAATCATCTTAGTTGCAGCGACAACACCAAGTTCCTCTTTTCTATGACCGATTGATATTACTTCTGGCGGGAAAATATCACATAAATGACTGTGGTCAAAACTAAAAAGTTTAGGTAGGGGTCTATTTGCAGTTTTAAAGGCATTGATAAAATTTAATGCTACTTGGTCGTTATAGCAGACAACGCCATCTTCTTCAGCAAAATCATCGAGAATATGAGTAGACAGGATCTCTTTATCTCTATCGAGATCTTCCGTTGTATACCATCTAACTGTGGCGGAATCCAAATCAAGCCCAGAGTCTAATAATCCATCGCAGAATCCAGCGTATCTTAATAGCCCCTGCCTATCGTCAGACTTAAATATGGCACCGAATTTTCTGCATCCCAAAGCGACAAGGGAAGTAATACTATACCTTCCCCCATCCATCTCCTTCATTCCTACTGTTATAGAATTTGAAAGCTCTGGATAAGAACAATGCAAGAAGATGAGAGGTATTTCCAGCTTCTGGATCTCTCTATATAGAGCTATATTAGGATTAGGGAAGCCTGTCTTTGTTCCTTCAACGATAATACCGTCTACATCTGGTTCGGATAGTATTTTTTGTAGGATTCTTCTCTCAGTGTCAATTCTGTTGCCTGTAGCTACAAGATTGATAGTTATACCGTTACTAGAAAGCTTATTCTCTATTCCTCTGATTATACTGGGGAAAATATAATCACTGATATAAGTACAGATAACCATTACTGTTGCAGACGTCTTTCCACTCTTCCTTATTTGACGAGATGGCTTTGAAACATAGGTTCCACTACCCTGTACTTGATATAAATACCCTTCGTTTTTCAAACATGCTATGGCCTGTCTCACTGTCTGGCGGCTGACATTAAACCTGGATACCAACTCATACTCAGTCGGAATCTTTCCTTCTTTTTCATACTTTCCATCAAGTATCTCTTGTTTTAATGTCTCCGATATTTCCAGATATTTGGCCATATTCTACCCCTTAGACCTTAATTATATATCTAAAAGAATACAAATTAATAGCTATTTTCAATTTGTATTGATTTTTTGAGGGGACAGTCGTCCCATCCCCTCAAAGTTTCTTTTATACAGCGAATGCATTAGTAGTAATGACGATCATTGTTGCAATGAGTGCACATACAAACCATCCTACATAAATATTCTTTGTCTTTCTGTAGAGAGCTGTATTAAGGAATGATAGAAGTGTAAATGTCGGTACCAATACAGTTGTCTTCATGCTCAAAACAAGTGAGTTAGGGTGACCAATTCCTACAGGTGGAACGAATGGAGGATACTGCATGAAGAATGGTGGTTTCTGGGTTGTCTTGAGACCGATATAGTAGATAAGAAGAATAACAAGATATCCACCAGCACCAATAAGCCAGCCTAATAGATACTGCAAAGCAACAGACTTCTTACCTTCTTCCTTACCTACACCTGCAAATGCAACACCTACTACATTCATTACACCAAAAGCAAATAGGTAGCAGCAGAGGTAACCGAGGATCTTGGCAAATCTATTGAGGGAAATTGGCATTACACCAAACTGCCAGAATCTGAAGTCAATCTTAAAGACAGCATATATAAAGTTGACAATTGCATACATTGCTGTGACAAGAACTACTGTTACTGCAAGAGAAGAAAGAATCATTGTACAAGTCTTCTTTCCGTTTCCTGCTGAGAAACCATATCCACTGATCTTTGCACCATTCTTCTTTCCAAATACAAAGTACCAGATAACAAAGATAACCAAAAGAATAGCTGCGTTTACGACGGCCAGTCCTGCTACAACATTTGCCCAGTTCATCGGCATAAATGAGTTTGCTTTCTTTGCAGCCAAGTTCAATCCCACCTTATGGAGAGTAAGGGCTGGCACTGCAATAGCTACAAGGAGAAGAACAAGCTTAACCCACTTGTTGGAGTTATCAGAGGTGACGAGAGATACTGGATTGTTGACAGAAGCAAAAAGCTTAGAGTCAGCAAAAACAAAACCAAGGCTGATGACGAATGCAAAAAGTGCAATTGTGCCAAGAACACAGAATGTCTCTTTATACATCCAAACCTGATCTGTGCTATTCTTTTCTACACCTGTCGGCATAGCCATTGAGAAGAATGAGCAGAGAGCACCGATGGAATCACGACAGATGATATTTCCGATGTGTGATGTTTTTGGTGTATAGATTACACGTGCTGTCTGATTATCGAAGCTTCCATATACCTTACCGGATTCAATAGTCTTATCTGTACCGACGAAGTTCTTTAACTCAGGGCTATCCATAAGCTTGGAAGTGACTTCTCTTGTTGCGAAATATACCATTTCGTCTGAAGCTGCGTTAATGTAGCCAACATTAAACTTATAGTCTTCAGAATTTGTACTCTTCATCTTGTCTACAAAAGATCCAGAGCCCCAAGGCATGATTGCTCTTACGTTATCTGCATAATCAAGGGCAGCGTTTGCAATATATGTTCCACCCATTGAGTGTCCGATAAGACCAATGTTTTCTTTATCAACAAATTTATAAGACAGAAGCTGCTCAATACCCAATGAAGCACCGCCATCCATCTTCAATGCTGATTCACCTGTCTTACCCTGACCGGATGTTGTAGCAACTGCACCATTGATGTAATCAGACCAACCACTTCCATATGCGTCTACAGCAAGAACAACATAACCTCTTCTTGCCAGCTCGATACTGTAGTTGGATACAGTCTGCAGATAGTCACTTCCACCATGCATATTCAAAATTGCAGGTAATGGATCTGCAGATGATGCATTTTTAGGAACAAATAGCTGGGCATGAATCATACCACCCTCTGAATTAGGATAATATACATCCCTTACATCTACCTTACCCCAATCTGAATTGAAGCCGGCAGCAAGTCCCATAAATACGAAAATCAAGACAAAAGATACTAGTGCCGCAAGTTTCGCTTTCTTCATTTCAACTTCTCCTTTTTAATTTGTATAGACAAATATCAATTATGGTAATCATAACATACTATATAATATGTGCAACACAATTCTAAAAAATTAAAAAATCCAACATTTTTATGCAAAACTCAATCCTATTTGTCTTGATTTTGTATTATATAATGCTAATATTTCTTTAATAGGTACAAACAAATTATTATGAATACAAACAAAATGAGTATTGGAATCGAGTTGGGTTCCACAAGGATCAAAGCAGTATTGATAGACGAAAACTACTCAATAGTAGCTTCAGGTTCATTTAGTTGGGAAAACACTCTCCTGGATGGTATTTGGACTTATAGCATGAAGGAAGTAAGAGAAGGCCTAAGAACATGCTATAAAGATCTAAAGAACGACTACTTCAATAAGACAGGTGAAGTTCTAAAGAGAACTGGAGCTATCGGCATCTCAGCCATGATGCATGGGTATATCGCCTTAGATAAAGATGATAATCTTCTTGTCCCATTCAGGACATGGAGAAATACGATAACAGAAAAGGCTGCCGATATCCTATCCTCCACTTTCGGTTTCAATATCCCTCAGCGTTGGAGCGTCGCCCACTTATATCAAGCGATGCTAAATAACGAAGAGCATCTAGGCTCTCTCGATAAAGTCTATACACTCTCTTCCTATGTTCATTATCTACTCACAGGCGAGAAAGTAATAGGAATAGGTGACGCTTCAGGTATGTTCCCTATTGATAGTGAAACAAAGGATTGGAACAAAGAGTATGTAGATGCTTTCTCTCTTAAAGCAAAGGAGCTTGGCTTTACTTTCTCTATTCCTTCCCTCTTTCCAAGAGTACTATCAGCTGGAGAAAACGCTGGATACCTGACAAAAGAAGGCGCCCTGTTATTAGATGAAGACGGAGACTTGGAAGCAGGCATTCCTCTCTCTCCTCCAGAGGGAGACGCAGGAACAGGAATGGTAGCAACAAATGCCGTCAGAGTTGGAAGCGGCAACACAAGTGCAGGAACCAGCGACTTTGCAATGGTTGTTATGGATCATATTCCTCCACGCCACAGGGAACTCGATATGGTTACTACTCCTTCCGGCCTACCTGTTGCAATGGTACACTGCAATAACTGCACATCAGATATCAACTACTGGGCAATGCTCTTTAAAGAGTTTGCATTGAAGCTTGGTGTTGATATCTCTGATAACGATCTATTTACACTCCTCTATAATGAGGCGCTGAATGCAACCTCCCTTCCGTTCCTCGATGTAAGCTGCAACTACTACTCAGGAGAAGGAGTTACAGACTTTAATAGTGGTATTCCTATCTTCCTCCATAACCCAGCGTCCCCCCCTTCCTTATCTTCCTTTATGAGATGTCATCTTTATTCGGCACTGGCCACACTAAAAATTGGTCTGGACGTACTGAAGAAAGAAAACATCAAAATAGAGAGAATGCTGGGTCATGGAGGTTTCTTTAAGTCTAAAGCAGGAGTAAGAACACTTTCTGCAGCAATCGCTTCTCCTGTCACTGTGATGGAGACAGCAGGAGAAGGAGGCGCATATGGTATGGCCCTACTCTCTTCATTCCTTATTAATGGAGAAGGAAGAAGCCTGGAAGATTTCTTAGACAAAGAAGTCTATAGGGAAGCAAAAGTAACCACAGTCATGGCTACAGAGAAAGAAATAAAAGACTATGACGACTTTATTTCTTCTTACAAGAAGATACTTGAAGTCGAGAGAAAAGCTCTGGAGGTATTCTGATGTTAGAGAAACTAAAAGAAGAAGTACTAAAGGCTAACCTCTTATTACCTAAATACAACCTGGTTACATTTACTTGGGGAAATGTATCGGGGATAGATAGAGAAAGGGGGCTTATAGTCATTAAGCCGTCAGGCGTAGAGTATGATGAAATGAAAGCTGAGGATATGGTTGTCGTTGATATGGACGGAAACATAGTTGAAGGCAGCCTCCGCCCCTCTTCTGACACCCCCACTCATATCGAGCTTTATAAAGCATTTCCAAATATAAAGGGTGTTGTTCATACTCACTCTAGAATGGCTACTTCTTTTGCTGAGGCTGGCCTCTCTATACGCCCCTTCGGCACTACTCACGCCGATTATTTCTATGGCGAGATACCTTGCACAAGGTGCCTCAGCAAAGATGAGATAGAGAGTGAGTATGAAAGAAATACAGGAGTAGTAATAACGGAGACATTCAAAGATTTAGATCCAGATGCTATTCCAGGAGTACTAGTAAGGAACCATGGACCTTTTACTTGGGGGACAAGTCCAAGTAATGCAGTCCATAATGCAGCAGTCTTGGAAGAAGTAGCTTACATGGCTTATTACGCCATGACACTCAATCCTGAGATAAATAATGTTGATTCTTATCTACTCGATAAACACTACTACAGAAAACATGGAAAAAACGCCTACTACGGGCAGGAGAAGAAATAATGGAAAAGAAAGAGTTTTGGTTTGTTGTAGGTTCCCAATCACTATATGGGGAAGATGTATTGAAGACAGTTGAAATGAGGGCAAAAGAAATGGCAGAGGAGCTATCAAAAGTGCTGCCATACCCTCTTATCTATAAAGTTACAGCTAAGAGCAGTAAAGAGATCAGCGATGTAATGAAGGAAGCCAACTATAGAGACGAGTGTAAAGGCGTCGTCACTTGGTGCCATACTTTCTCTCCATCAAAGATGTGGATCGATGGCTTTGATAAACTTCAGAAGCCATATTGCCATCTTGCCACTCAGTACAACCGGGAGATACCTAATGAAGAGATTGATATGGATTATATGAATCTTAATCAGTCGGCTCATGGAGACAGAGAGCATGGCTTTATTGGTACCCGTCTCAGAATGAACAGAAAGATCATCGCTGGATACTGGAGAGATAAAGATCTAGTCGAGAGGCTTTCTTCTTGGATGAGAGTATGTATCGGAGTCGATGTATCAAGAAACATGAAAGTCATGCGCTTTGGCGATAACATGAGAGATGTAGCCGTCACCGAAGGCGATAAAGTCGAAGCTCAGAAAATACTAGGCTGGGAAGTAAATACTTGGGCTGTTGGAGATCTAGTTGCAGAGATGAATAGAGTAAGTGACGAAGAAGTAGAATCTCTATTCTCACTCTACTCTACAGAGTACTTGATCAACACAGATGACATTGATGCAATAAAGTATCAAGCAAGAGAAGAGATTGCCATAAGGAAAATGATGGATAGAGAGGGAGCTAAAGCATTCTCCAATACTTTCCAGGATCTATATGGCATGGAACAGTTACCAGGGCTGGCTTCTCAGCATCTTATGTCTCTTGGCTATGGATACGGCGGTGAAGGAGACTGGAAAGTATCAGCAATGACAGCAATCATGAAGGCAATGGGGGACAATGAAAACGGTTCTTCTGCTTTTATGGAGGATTATACATACCACCTTAAAGAAGGTGAGGAATACTCACTTGGTGCCCATATGCTTGAAGTATGCCCATCTCTGGCTGGAGATAAGCCAAGAATTGAGACACATCACTTAGGTATCGGAATGAACAGAAAGGATCCAGCTCGTCTTGTATTTGAAGGAAAGCCAGGAAAAGCAATAGTTGCATCCCTAATAGATATGGGCGGAAGACTAAGACTTATTACACAAGATATCGAAGCAGTAAAGCCTATAATGGATATGCCTAACTTACCTGTTGCCAGAGTAATGTGGAAAGCTAAGCCAAGCTTAAAGACTGGTCTGGAGTGCTGGATCGCTGCAGGTGGTGCCCATCATAGTGTTCTCAGCTACGATGTAGACAGTACAATGATGCATGACTGGGCGAGAATTATGGGAATCGAACACGTACATATCGGAGAAGACACAACATTCGAAGCCTTCGAGAAAGAGCTCATTGTCAACGATATCATATGGAAGTTTAAATAATACTCCTCTATATAGGCCACTCCACATCAAGTGGCCTATATAAATTATGTTTTATCATCAATTATATCTTGTATTCCTTTCCTACATTGCTAGTTATTTCGGTTAATGCATTGTCGTTATTTTGGTTCAAATTCTTTTCTTCTTTATGGCAGTTTTACTTTGGCTTTTTCCATTTAAAAA
>CAMEQB010000058.1 GCA_945932505.1 uncultured Spirochaetales bacterium | reverse complement strand
CTTTGTTGCACAGGAGAAGAGAAGGACAATAAGAATGAGAAATAATGGCAGAAGTCTTTTCATCAGTTCTGGTACTCACACTCGTCGATAGCGTCCTGGAATGCTTTCTTGATGCCAGCGTCTTCATCAGAGAATGTAGCGCTGAGACACTTTGCAAGAAGTTCCTGGACCTGGCTTCTAGCTGTAGAAGAGCCATTGAAAGCAGGAGATGTGTAATAAGCATCCTGCTGAGCGAGACATACCTTAGCTGCAAGAGCAGAGATATAGTCGCCGCCATTAGCCTTGCTTACGAATTCCTTGTAGACAGGGTGATCAGCTACGCTCTTGAGGACAGGAACATAACCACTTGTCATACTAAACTCTGCCTGGAAGTCTACACTTGTTGTCATAAACTTGACAAAGAGCCAAGAAGCAACAACTTCCTGTGGGTTGGATTTATTGAAGATACAAACACTTGGTCCCTGGCTGATTACCTTTGGAGAAGCGGCATTAGCCTGAGGAATTGTTGCGATACCTACTTCAAATGGATAGTTGCCGTTAGCATCCTTGGTTGGTCTCTGATGAGTTGCACCAGCGCTTGAACCGATGGACATATAGCTTCTTGTTCCGCTTTCTGCAACAAAGAGGCCGGATGTATAAGCGCCATAGAGAGTCTGTGTTGTAAGATATCCCTTCTGATACCAGCTTCTAAATCTCTTTACAAAGTCTCTGTTGACTTCATTGTCAAAGAGATAATGAGGTTCAGTTGCACTTGTATATGGGGAGTTGAGCTGCTCTGTCATTGTGATGAACCAGTTGCCTTCACTGTCATAACCGAGAGGAATACACTCCGGGTCGATTTCCTTGATCTTCTTGCAGACTTCTTCCATTTCATCCCAAGTTGTAGGAACAGTAATACCGTTTGCATCAAAGAAAGACTTGTTGTAGTAGAGGACTTCTGTAGACTTTGACCATGGGAGAGTATACATCAATCCGTCACCAAACTGTCTACCTTCATTATAGTAACCTTCAATGAAGTCAGCCTTCTCTGCGTCTGTAAGACCAAGAATCTCCTTAGTTCCATCAGCTCTTACTACTTCTTCCTTGCTGTCGATAAGGTTATCGAGGGTAGCGACGACGCCTGCCATGTTATAGAGTGCAACGTGGTCTGGATAGCAGTAAGCGATGTTTGGCTGGGATCCAACTGTGATTTCAGTAGAAATCTGATCTCTTACATCATCATAGCTTCCAACCTGAGAAGCATTGACTGTGATGTTTGGGTAGAGCTTGTTGAATTCCTCGATATAGAGGTTAAGAACCTCTGAAAGGTTACTGCCCATGGTGTGGTAGAATGTTATTGTGACGGGGCTTCCGTCATAACCGCCTTCTGGAACCTGGAATGCATTATTTGTTGCTGCATCTTTTGATTCCTTTCCTCCGCCGGCAAAAAGCATTGAAACCATTGCCAGTGCCATGAGGAGAACGATGATAGTTTTCTTCATAAATTAACTCCTTATATTTTCCTTATTGTTTATCCTTTTATTCCGCTTCTGCTTACTCCCTTCATTATGTATTTACGTAAGAACACAAATACTAAGAACAGAGGGAATGAAACAAGAGCTACAGCCGCCATCTGTACCGGGTAGTTCACATCTCCTGTGGTTTCAGTGAAAGCGTTTCTGAGACCATTGGTGATCATTCTGTGAGCTTCGTCATTGGCAACCAGTCGAGGCCAGATGTAACTGTTCCATGCTCCCATCATCTTAAGAATAGTTATAGAGATGAGAGTAGGAAGAGAGAGAGGTATCATGACTTTACATAGATACTTTAAGTCACTGGTTCCATCCACCTTTGCAGCCAGGTACAGTTCATCTGGAATCTGCATAAAGTTCTGTCTCAATAGATATATATAGAATACTGAGACTAGGAACGGGACTATAAGTACGGTGTAAGTATTGATCCAGCCAAGCTTCGTTACTGTGCTGTAGTTAGTAATAGTAAAGAGCTCTCCAGGAATCATCATTGTAGCTAGGAGTGCTGCAAATAAGGCATTCTTTCCCTTGAACTCCAGTCGGGCAAATGCAAAGGCTGATAGAATTGTAATAACAAGAGAAAGGATGGTGGATACAACTCCGACATAGAGCGTGTTCATAAACAATCTACCGAGGTTTGCAGAAGTAAAAGCTTGGGCGTAGTTACTGAACATAACCTTTCTTGGGAAGAATGTCGGAACACTCTCTCTATATTCTGATAAGCTCTTAAGGGATGAAATGATCATCCAATAGAACGGGAAAAGTACTATTACAGCCATCAAAAGAAGGAACACATACAAAAACACCTGTACAAGAGCAAATACTATCTTCTGTCTAAGGCTGGTCTTCTGAATATCTTTTTCATGCATTATATTTTCACTCATACCAACCTCCTCAATAGTGTACTCTCTTCTTTGAAACCTGCATGTTGATCAAAGTGACCACAAGTATGATTCCAAATAGAATCAAAGCCGCTGCACTGGCCCTACCCTGATTATTTGTGGAGAGTGCATCGTAAATAAACCCGACCATGGTATTGAGACGCCCCGCATCGTCTGCCGGCCCCATCTTTTCTCCGAATATACCTACAATAGATGTATATTCCTTGAAGCCTCCTATAAACCCGGTAATGACTACATAAGCAATCATAGGAGAAAGAAGTGGGACAGTAATACGAGTAAATATTCTTCTTCTGCTGGTTCCGTCTACTCGCGCTGCATCATAGTACTGCTTATTAATGGACTGGAGGCCACCAAGGAGAATAAGAATCTTAAATGGCAGTGCATTCCATACAATATAGACCACCATTACAGTCATATTTGCCAGGTAGGATGAGCCTGTATTGATCCAGTTGACTCTCTTTCCTCCGAAGAACTCTATTATGTTGTTTATGATACCTGCAGTGACGACAATCTCGTTCTCAGTTCCATAGAAGGAGCCCACGATATTGAACATAGCTGCAAATACCATACCGATGGCAATACTGTTTGTTACATAAGGAAGGAAGAATATTGTCTGTAAAGGTTTCTGCAGGAACTTAATAGAGTTGAGGCATACGGCGATCAATAGAGCCAGAACCGTCGATACAGGGACAGTAATGACACACAAAAGCACTGTATTCTTAAGACACTGCAAAAACTTCTGATACTTCACTACTTTCTGGAAGTTACCAATACCGAACTTGAAGGTGGCGCCACCGATGGCTTTGAGACCTGAGTAATTCTCAAGAAAAGCCATTCTCACTGTATTGATGATAGGCCATACAGTGAAGATAAGAAGAAGGATAATGGCAGGAGAAAGATATATCCAAGCTTTCCATTTATGTTTGCTTTCAACCATCTCCATAGCTATTTCTCCAAATAGATTCTCTCTTCAGTATCTTTTCTGAAGATAAATGTCTTATATGGCTTAAGAGAGAAAGTTACGCTCTTACTTTCGTGGTCCACGCCTGCGTCCGATGGAATGATGGCTCTGATTGTAGTAGAAACAGCATTGTTATTAGTTGCAACTACAGAAACATCTCTTCCCATGACTTCTACAGCGTTCAATCCGCAGTGGAAGGCTCCGTTATCGTCGAGGACAAAGCCCTCAGGTCTTATGCCAACCCACACATCCTGGTCCTCGACTCCCTTTGCAGGCAATACTACGTCGTCGCCAATACAGATTTTCTCATTCTTTACGTAACCGGAGAATACGTTGATAGGAGGAGTGCCAAGGAACTTGGCGACAAAGAGATTAGCTGGGGAATCATAGACATCCTGAGGCTTACCGATCTGCTGTACTACACCAAGCTTCATGATGACTATCTCGTCAGAAATACTCATTGCCTCTTCCTGGTCATGAGTGACGAAAACAGTAGTGATCTTTGTCTCTCTCTGGATTCTTCTTATCTCTTCTCTTGTCTGAAGTCTCAGTCTTGCATCCAAGTTTGACAATGGCTCATCCAGAAGCAGTACTCTAGGCATCTTAACCAAGGCTCTGGCTATAGCAACTCTCTGCTGCTGACCGCCTGATAGTTCACTTGGCTTTCTATCCAAGAGATTATCGATCTGGACAAGCTTTGCAACATCAATAGCGCGTTTCAGCATCTCATCCTTTGAGAGCTTATCTTCACCCTTAAGGTTCTGAAGTGGAAAGAGAATATTCTGCTTTACCGTCAAATGAGGATAGAGGGCATAGTTCTGGAATACCAGGCCTACTCCCCTATTTTCAGGAGTAAGATTTGTTACATCATCTTTACCAAAGAATATCTTACCTCCAGTGGCCTTCTGTAAGCCGCAGATCATATAAAGTGTAGTGCTTTTTCCACATCCCGATGGTCCCAAAAGCCCCACAAGTTTTCCATCCGGTATAGTAATTGACATATCATTAACGGCAATTACTTCTTCACCCGACTTCTTGTTTCTACTGGGGAATACTTTTGTAAGATTCTGTAACGTAACTTCCATTTCTATATACCTCTGTTTTGCTCACTTATAATACGGGTCTCTCTCGACCCTCTCTCTTGCTTCTCTCTTTTTGTACTCCAACAGCTCCTCTTCACTCTCAAATATCCTCTGGGAGGCATAATCAACCACCACAGTGTCTGAGAGGATGCAGTGAATAAGTTGGTTGTTGGAGGTTGAAATAATAAGAATAAGCTCTAAGAGAATTATGGCACATATTACTATTGGCCCCACTATACCTATAGTGTTCATGAATATCATCATTAATAAATAAACAGGAATCATTGTCTCAATGGCATACTTACCAAGAATAGCACGTATAAAGAGTGATACATGTGATATCCTGACACCATTACTTCGCATAACAGCTATACCAAAAATTAAGGAGCCCACTGTTCTCCCATCTTTTAAAAAGAGGGGAACTATGAACTCCCAAATAAGTACGGCTATGAATAAGCCTAGAGAGACGGTAAGTATCATAAGGTTAGTGACCATTGAATAAGACTTCATGGCTTCTTTGTCTTCTATTAATGCCTTGTATGCACTGTCGTAAGTTTCTTTGTCGCTTCTACTCTTTGAATTATATTCCTCTTCCGTTATTCGAAACGTTACGCCATATTGTGTTTCGTATTTGGCATAAGCATCCTCTAGCTTTTTGTTCCATCCATCATAGTTGGTAGCTAGAGAAATAATCCAAGCACAAAGGGTTGCAATGATAGAGACTGCAATTACATCAAGCAGTCCTGCAGATATTCGTTTGGCTATGCTGGCCTTCTGAATTCCCTCCTCCATCAATACCCCCTAGATTATTAACTCACACATTTCATGTTATCCGAGAAACTAAAAGAGTGGAAGACGTTTTTATTCTTTCAATTGAAAACTCCCGAGTTTTCCAACACAAGGGTGTTGCCTTCCTCCACTTTTTCTCTAGAAAAACTTAGTTCCTCATATTCGATATAAGTTTCCACTTCTTTGAACTCTATCAGCTTCAAATTTCTAGTGATTGCATCTTCCTCTTCTCTTAATCTTTTCAAGAGGGATAAAGGAAGCTTGGAATTACTCCATGCCCCGCTCTCTTCATAGCACCTTATGAATAAAGAAGTCCTTTTCTTCCCCATTCCCTCTATTCCTTTTATATTATCTGCACTGTCCCCGACTATTGCCTTATACAAAGAATAAAAGGAAGGAGAGAAGCCAAACTCCTCCATAAAGTGTTTCTCATCCCACATTACGGAGGCTTTCCCTCTATATCTCAGTACAGATACTCTTTCTGATATCAACTGAAAAAAGTCGCTGTCGAAGGATGAAATGACGACTTCTCCTCTAACCCTGAATGATAGTGCAATGGATGCTATAAAATCGTCAGCTTCAGTTCCCTTTGAGTATATATACTTGATCCCCATATAAGACAAAGCTTTCTTTATATCCTCTTCCTGGGAAAATGGAGTCTCTTCTTCCTTCATCTCTTCCCAGTTAATGTCCCTATTTGCTTTATACTCTGGATATAGCTCCTTTCTTTCTTTCGCTTCGTCAGAGTCGAAGACAACGATTACTTTTGTTGCTCCTAGTAGCTTAATTTCTTTTATTACATAAGAAATGAAGCCAATGGTTCCATGAATAGGCCATCCACTTTTATTGTATATAGCGGATGGCATACCATAAAACATCTGGAATAATAAGTTGTTTCCGTCGATGATCAAAAGCTTTTCCATGTATATATGTTAGCACAGAAAAGCCTTTGTCTTTAATTATCCATGTTTTCTACCTTCTTTCTATTATCCAATTTCGACAACGATGCTCTGAACTGGAATATAAAGATGATCACTGTGCATATTACAGCCAAGAAATCTGCAACAGGCTCGGAAGCAAAGACACCCGCTGTCTTATCACTAAAGAAGTGGGGAACGATGTAGATAAGAGGAATCAAGAGAACAAACTTTCTCAGTATGGCCACAATTACACTGGAAACAGCATTGCCAATGGATATAAATGTCATCTGACATGATATCTGGATACCGAAAACAAAGGTTGCACCCATATAGATTCTTAAAGCTTTGGAAGCATATTCTACAAGCTCCGGGTCTGGTGAGAATATGCTTGCAAATACACCTGGGAAGAGCTGAACAAGGCCCCAAAGAAGAGTAGAAAATGTCAAAGAAGATATAAGAAGATACTTATAACACTTTTTTACTCTCTCCTTATTTCCTGCACCATAACTATAAGAGCTTATAGGCTGGGCACCTTGGCTGATTCCTTGCAACGGAAGCATTCCCATCTGCATAACGGAAGTGCAGATAGTCATGGCGCCAACTGCAATATCTCCACCATACTTAAGGAGTGAGGAGTTAAAGCATACACTTATTACACTTTCAGTGCTCTGCATAATGAATGTGCTGATTCCAAGAGCAAGGCAAGGAAATAGAAGTGAAGGCTCTATCTTCATATTCTTTACTTTCAGCCTTAAAAGCGACTTCTTACTTGAAATATATATGATACACCATATAGATGATACACACTGACTCATAATTGTAGCCAATGCAGCTCCCTTTACTCCCATACCGAAAGCAAAGATGAATATTGGGTCCAGAATAATATTTAATACAGCACCGATCACTACAGTAAGCATGCTGATAGTAGTCTTACCTTGAGCTGTAATAAATGCGTTCATTCCCAGCGTCATCTGCACAAATATCGTACCACAGGCATAGATAGTCATGTAGGATGAAGCATAATCGATAGTATTCTCGCTGGCGCCGAATGTAAGGAGCATAGGCCTATTCCATATGACCAGTACTACACTTAGGACTATTGAGATGATAATCAGGAAGCTTAAACAACTTCCAAGTATTCTCTCTGCTTCATCGTTATCGCCTCTTCCCATGGCGATAGAAGCCTTTGGTGCACCACCAGATGCCACAAGGGCTGCAAAAGCAGAGACTACAAGTATAATAGGAAGACAGACTCCCACTCCTGTAAGGGCAAGGCTTCCTTCCCCTGGAATGTGTCCCAGATATATTCTATCTACAACGTTGTATAGCATGTTGATAATCTGTGCTACTACTGTCGGGACAGCAAGTTTAAATAGAAGCGGTCCTATTGGCGCTGTTCCCAGTTCGCTGTTATTTCTATTCATTATAGGTTCTCCTTAATATTCTTCTCTATAATCTTCTGGAGTCTTCCCAGTTCTTTTATTTCGTCGTCACTGAGACTTCCAAAAACCAAGTCATGGTACTCTTTTTGGGCTCTTCTCCCCTCTTCTATAATCTCCTTTGCACTGTCGTTTATCTTTAGAATAGAGGAGCGTTTATCATCTTTGTCTATTGTTCTTTGTATTAGGCCCTTCTCCTCCAGTGTATTAACTGTAGCTGATACATGGCTCTTTGCTATCCCTAGGATTTCTACAATATCGGAGGCTTTTTTATATTCCTCGTTATTGGCAAGAAACAATAAGACCACGAACTCCATATATGAGAGCCCATACTTCTCTCTCACTGGCGTGGTCACTTTTTCATATAGATTTAGACCTAGTCTAAAATAATAGTAGGAGTCGATTTGCTTCATAATTAGTTCGTTTCCGAACAAAATATATGTTTTACACCAATAATGGTCAACCCATAATCCGCAATCTCTATCTCTTATACTCCATTCTCCACTCTGTAGGTGTTACACCCTTTATCCTTTTAAAGATCCTTGTGTAATATGCTTGGTCCTCAAAGCCACACTCAATTGCAGCCTGAGATATTGTTATATCAGGGTTTTTTAAGAGTAAGAGGCTCTTTTCGATTCTGATTTCATTGATGTACTCGAATACACTCTTTCCCATCACTCTTCCAAAGAGACGAGATAGATATGACCGAGATAATCCGGCACTTCGACTTAATTCATCCAGCGTTAGATGCTCTTTATATCGACTATCTATAACAAAGAGAACAGATTTAATAGCTTCAGGATACCCGCTCCAAGAGTAGTCTCTGATGAGGTAAGCGTACTCAGTCAGCATATCCACCATTATTTTGGATGCCGCCAATGATGTAGATAAACTCTCTATTTTCTTACCAAAAGAAGAAGAAAGCCTATCTACATAAACAGCTGCTACACCTTCATCATATGCAGTCTTTCTAAGTAACGTGTTCATGATTATTGAGTAATTCTGAGTATTTCTCACTGGATTTTTATTTCTCTTCTCTACGCTTTCATTTATATCGAAAGAAGAGAATAAACGAGATAAATATTCGAAATCACAACGCCTTACGGCATCCAACAACTGTGACTCCTGTTTGTATCTCTTTGATATCTCATCTGCATTATAGTATTCCAAGCCTTCAAAGTTTACGTTCAGACTCTTCTTGTCATCTTCACCACGCCAAGTATAGTTTCCCTTCCCCCAAAGATTATCAAAGAGAGTCGACATCAATGGTCTGAAAAGTCCTGTATCAGGAACAACAGGAATAACCATAAGTTGATGCTTGTTGCCACCTAGCTCAGAGAGAAGCTTTTCATCTATATCAAGTTCTGTTAAATATTTTGTAAGAAAAGGCCCGATGAGAACTACATTTCCATCATACCGAAAGATTATAAATTTCACATCGAAGTATGAAACAATCCTCACTATCTCACGCTCCTTAGGCAGCTCAATGCGATGGCATATTGCCCTTATGTGAGGATTATTGAAATCGTATTCTTTCCTTATCTCCATATTTATCATCAGGTGGGAAAGCACTTCTTTTGTGTAAATAAGTATGTCCATATCTCTATGTTCTCATAGAAAAATAGTATTTCAACAAAATAATCCCAATAGAGAGCAAGATTATTCAAAATAAATCCAAGAATATGAAATTAAGATTTTTATAAAGGAGTAATTTACACAATGGAAAAAAAGGAAGTAAGACCTTTTGGTATTAAGGACAAGATGGGTTATCTCTTCGGTGACTTCGGTAACGACTTCACCTTCATTCTCTCATCTTCATTTCTTTTGAAGTTCTACACAGATATTATGGGCGTAAATGCAGCGGTAGTAGGACTAGTGATGATGATCGCGAGATTTGTAGACGCATTTACAGATGTAGCTATGGGTCGTATCTGCGACAGAACTAAGCCAGGAAAAAACGGAAAGTTCAGACCATGGATCAGACGAATGTGTGGTCCCGTCGCCATCGCATCATTCTTGATCTATCAGTCATCGCTAGCTGGTATGCCGATGGGATTTAAGATTGCATATCTCTTTGTTACATATATTCTCTGGGGATCTGTATTCTATACATCAATCAACATTCCATACGGCTCAATGGCAAGTGCAATCTCTGCCGAGCCAGATGACAGACAGTCTCTATCATCCTTCAGAACAATGGG
>CAMEQB010000057.1 GCA_945932505.1 uncultured Spirochaetales bacterium | reverse complement strand
ATTCATAAAGAGTATGGCCCTAAGGTATATGCTGCAGATCTTTGGAGTGACCCGGAGGAGAATAATGAATTCTTCAAGAGAGAGGGTGTAATGGATAAAGGTGTTGAGGCAGTAAAGGCTGATGCTGAATCTTTACCTTTTGATAAAGACTTCTTTGATGCTATTACGTGTATAGACAGCTGGAACTACTTTGGGCGAGACAAGGCCTTTCTAGATAATAAAATCAGCCCATTTATAAAGAAGGGTGGAAAGATATATCTAGCAATCACTGGAATGGAGAAGGAGTTTAATGGAGAGTACCCTGAGTGTCTTCTGCTCTCTTGGAATAAAGAACAGCTTGAGTACATAAAGGATATTGAATACTGGAGAGATGTTCTTTCATCATCAAAGGACTTTGAGCTTTTGGAATGCAGAAGAATGGAGACAGACGATGAAGCATGGAATGATTGGCTGAAAGAAGAAAATGAGTATGCAATAGGAGACAGAAAAAGCATGGAGAGTGGTGCAGGTGATTATCTATGCTTTATAATGGCTGTATTGGAGAAGAAATAAATGACACCTGAAGATCTATGGAAGGCATATGTAGAGGATGGAAACAAGGACGAAAAGCATGAAGCATGGGCTTTCTGTGGAGGTGGAAAGGAAGCTGATGAGCTTTTATCTCTTGTAAAGGAAGGGAAAAAGCGGGGCACTGCTTCTTCCCTCATTGCTTATAGAGTTGAGAATGAACCTCTTCCGAAGGTCGGCGACAAATCGATAATCTTAGATGGTAATAATAGAGCTCACTTAATTATCGTTACTCGTAAAGTAACTGTTATTCCATTTCAACATGTCCACCCATACCATGGATATATGGAAGGCGAGGGCGATAGATCTCTTAACTATTGGAGAGAAGTACATGAATTATTCTTCAAGCCAGACTATGAGGCGGCAGGGAAAGACTTCGATCCAATGGGAGAAGCGGTATTAGAAGAGTTTGATGTAATTTATCCTCCTGAATATAGTGAAAAAGACGAGATATATTTGACTCTTCCAATAGAAGAAGAAAGCGAAAAGTATAGAGATTACAGAGATGAGTTCAAAGCATTCTCTTCTCCCATGGACGGCACAGATTTATTAGAAGTAACAGAAGATACAAAAGAGTGGGTAGAGAAAGAAAACGGAATGTGGAGGGAAGAAAACCTCCCCAATGGTTATGTCCCTTCAACACTCCTTGTAGCAAAAAGAAGAAAAGACGAGAAAGTTGTAGGTATGATTAATATCCGCCATAGTCTTAATGATCACCTGTTGAAAATTGGTGGCAACGTAGGATACAGCGTCAGACCCACAGAGAGAGGTAAGGGGTATGGAAAGAAGATGCTTTCTCTGTCTCTTCCATACCTTAAGGCACTTGGAAATATTAGAGCCCTTGTTACTTGTAATGTTACAAACGAAGCTTCTAGGAGGATAATAACCAGTAACAATGGAGTCTATGAGAATACAGTAGATGGAGTAGAGAGATACTGGATAGAGCTTTAAGAGTAATTATTGATCGTTTTGACTCTCTCTTTTTTGGGAGTCATTTTTTTCGAGCAAAATGGGGATGACTTTTGTTTAAAAGAAGAGATGGATAGTTCAGAAGATGTGAATATTGTTAATATGATAACAAAATGTAATTTAATGCAATAACAATTTTTTTAGAGTGATTTGCGAGAATAAATGATAAAAAGTAAGTTAGATTATAGAGCATAATTATAAATATGATAAAGAGTTAAGTATCACTACATTAAATATGCATAAATTATCTATAAAAATTCATAAAAATGTTTGCAAAGACTTGAAAAAGTAAAAGTAATTATTTTATTATCCTCCCATATTAAAATAGGAGTAGCATAATATGAAAAAATTATTCGCATGCGTTCTTGTTGCACTCCTTGCTGTTTCTTTTGTCTTTGCTAACGGAGCACAGGAAGAGCAGGCTGCTGCAGATCCAAACGATTTTCATGTAGGTATCGTTACTGGTACAGTTTCACAGAGTGAAGATGACCTTAGAGGTGCTGAAGCTCTCATCGCTGAGTATGGCGCTGTCAAAGATGGCGGAATGATCCAGCATGTTACATATCCTGACAACTTCATGGATGAGCAGGAAACAACAATCGCTGTCATCGTCGGTCTTGCTGATGACCCAAAGATGAAGGCTATCGTAGTCAACCAGGCTGTTCCTGGAACAACAGAAGCTTTCAGACAGGTTAAGGAAAAGAGACCTGACATCCTCTGCTTTGCTGGTGAGTCACACGAAGATATCCCTGTAATCAGCAGCACAGCTGACTTGGTATGTAACAACGACTTCGTTGCTCGTGGATATCTCATCATCAGAACAGCTCACGAACTTGGATGTGATACATTCGTACATATCTCATTCCCACGTCATATGTCTTATGAGACAATGAGCCGCCGTGTTGCAATCATGAGAGCAGCTTGTGAAGAGTTAGGAATGAAGTTTGTCCTCGAGACAGCTCCAGACCCAACAAGCGACGTTGGTGTTGCAGGTGCTCAGCAGTACATTCTTGAGAAGGTTCCAGCTTGGATCGATCAGTATGGCACAAACGCAGCATTCTTCTGTACAAACGATGCTCATACAGAGCCTCTCTTGAAGCAGCTCCTCACTTATGGCGGATACTTCATCGAAGCTGACCTCCCATCCCCACTCATGGGATATCCTGGAGCTCTCGGAATCGACCTCTCTGCTGAAGCTGGCGACTTCACAGCTATCCTCAAGAAGGTTGAGTCTGCAATCGTCGAGAAGGGCGGTGCAAACAGATTCGGTACTTGGGCATTCAGCTATGGTTACACACAGTCTGCAGCTCTCGGACAGCACGCTATCAACTGTATCAAGGGTGAAAGCGAGCCAACTAAGCTCTCTGACCTCTGGAAGGCATACAACAAGTATACTCCAGGTGCAAAGTGGAATGGTTCCTTCTACACAGATGCAACAACAGGTGTCAGAAGCAAGAATGCAGTTCTTATCTACCAGGATACATATATCATGGGTGGAAAGGGCTTCATGGGCAACGCTGACGTTGAAGTTCCAGAGAAGTACTTCACAATCAAGTAGTTTTCTCGTGCCGGAGGAAACTCCGGCTTTTGAAAATTGGGCTCGTATTACGGGCCCAATCTTCAAAAGGAATAGAAAGGTGAGTATGGATAATATGACCCCTGTATTGGAAGTAAAAAACATCAGTAAAGACTTCTTTGGCAACCAGGTCCTGAAAAACATCAACTTCTCTATGGAGAAGGGTGAAATTCTGGGCCTAGTTGGAGAAAACGGTGCCGGAAAGAGTACTTTGATGAAGATTCTCTTCGGAATGAATGAAATAGCTGAAACCGGAGGATATGGCGGTTCCTTCTTTCTGGATGGAAAGGAAGCGAAGTTTACTTCTCCTTTCGATGCTCTGGATGCTGGAATAGGCATGGTTCATCAGGAGTTCTCACTCCTTCCTGACTTCACTACCACAGAGAACATTGTTCTTAATCGTGAAGATAGGAAAAAGAGTAGTGTCTTAAGTGATATCTTTGGTAATCGTCTGGATACAATAGACCGCAAGGCTATGGAGAAAAATGCCATTGAAGCCATCAATAAGCTCGGAGTCGACCTCGATGAAGATATGCTTGTTTCTCAGATGCCTGTAGGCCACAAGGAGTTTACAGAAATCTCTCGTGAACTATCGAGAGTAGGAATGAAGCTTCTGATCCTCGACGAGCCTACAGCTGTTTTGACAGAGAGTGAAGCGGAAACCCTTCTCATGACAATGAAGAAGCTCTCTCGTGGTGGTATTTCTATTATCTTCATCACACACCGCCTCCATGAAATAATGGAAGTCTGTGACAAGATCCTTGTTATGAGGGACGGTGTCATTGTCTCTAACTTGGATAAAGACAAGACAAGCATCCCTGAAATCACCAAAGCAATGGTTGGTAGAGAAGTAAAGGGTGGAGAAGGTAATAAAGAGGGTAGAGATATCGAAAAACTCCCCGATGTAATGAAGATCGAGCATCTTTGGGTAAATATGCCTGGAGAAATTGTCAGAGACTTCTCTATAAGTGTAAAGAAAGGTGAAATCCTAGGAATAGGAGGCTTGGCAGGACAAGGTAAGCTTGGTATTCCCAACGGCATCATGGGGCTCTATCCAGCTGGCGGTAAAGTAACTTTTGAAGATAAGGAAGTAAAACTAAATAATCCTGACTGGTGTATAAAGAATGGTCTGGCATTCGTCAGTGAAGATAGACGTGGTGTAGGCTTACTTCTAGACGAAAGCTTGGAGTGGAACGTTACTTTCACTGCTATGCAGGCTCAGAATAAGTATCTTAAGCCTATATTGGGTGGATTAATAAAGTGGCGTGACCAGAAGGCCATTGAAGAAGCTACAAATAAATATATTAAAGAGCTTCAGATAAAGTGTACTTCATCAAAACAGAAGGCCAAGGCTCTCAGTGGCGGAAACCAGCAGAAGGTGTGCCTTGCAAAAGCGTTTGCATTGGAGCCGAAACTTCTCTTTGTTTCTGAGCCTACAAGAGGTATCGACGTAGGAGCAAAGGCTTTGGTATTGGAGGCCCTAAAGAAGGCAAATAAAGAGAACGGCACTACTATCGTCATGGTTTCATCTGAGCTTGAAGAGCTAAGAAGTATCTGCGATAGAATCGCAATCATTACAGATGGAAAGGTTGAAGGCATACTTCCTGCTTCTTCTTCCAGCGAAGAGTTCGGTGCTTTGATGATCAGTGCAGGAAAGGCATTAAAGAAGGAGACAGAAAAATGAAGAAAGAAATAGCTCAAAGTTCTGTAAAGGAGAAGATCAAGGGTTTCATTGACTCCTTCGGTTGGCCACGCTTGATTATTGCAGGATTCCTTTTATTGTTGTTCCTTGTGGCTCCACTTGGAGGAATAAGCATACTTACAAGTATATCAGATGTACTTATGAGATTCGGTATGAACTCAATAATGGTCCTAGCAATGGTTCCTATGATTCATAGCGGTTGTGGCCTTAACTTCGGTCTCCCACTTGGTATCATATCTGGCCTTCTTGGTGGTACTTTATCTATGCAGTTTGGATTTACAGGAGGTGTTTCTTTCCTTGTAGCTATCCTGATCACTGTATTCTTCGGTACTCTCTTTGGCTGGGCTTATGGCGTCTTGTTGAATAAAGTAAAGGGTGGAGAAATGATGATCGCCACATATGTAGGATATGCAGCTGTATCTTTCATGTGCATCATGTGGCTTCTCCTTCCATACTCCAACCCTCAGATGGTTTGGGGGTATAAGGGAACTGGATTAAGAACGACTATAAGTACAGAAGGCTACTACCTCCATATTCTCTCCGATTTCTTGAAGATAAAGATCGGTAACTTGGAGATTCCGACAGGTGCATTGTTGTTCTTCGCCTTCTTTGCATTCCTAATGTGGGCGTTTTTGCACACAAAAACTGGAACAGCTATGACAGCTGTAGGTTCTAACCCTACCTTTGCAAAGGCTTCAGGTATCAACGTAGACAGGACAAGAACACTATCTGTAATCATGAGTACAGTACTGGGTGGCATCGGAATCTTGGCTTATCAGCAGGCTTTCGGCTTTATTCAGCTTTATATGGGACCATTCTATATGGCTCTTCCAGCTGTTTCCGCTATCCTGATAGGTGGTGCCAGCGTCAACAAGGCAAGTATTCCAAATGTAATAATAGGAACACTTCTTTTCCAGGGAATTGTAACCATGACACCATCTGTCATGAACTCATTGATCCATACAGATATGAGTGAAGTAATAAGAATCATCGCATCCAATGGTATGATTCTTTACGCTCTCACAAGAAAGTCGGAGGCAAAATAATGAAGGGAAATCTCTTATCAGGAAAGAAAGCAGGTACATTCCTTCTTAATAATATGGTTCCTATCATGTTCATTGTGATAGGTGGAATCGGTATTGTCTTTTCCGGCTTCTCCGGAACAGCAATAATGAATGAAATGATGACAAGACTCAGCAGAAACAGCTTCCTTGTCATATCTCTTTTGATTCCTATTATGGCAGGCATGGGTCTTAACTTCGGTATGACTCTTGGTGCCATGGCAGGTCAGATTGGTCTTATATTCATTACAGAGTGGGGTATTGTAGGCATCCCTGGAATGGTTCTTGCTGCCATTATCAGCACACCTATCTCTATTCTCCTTGGTTGGTGGTGTGGAAAGATATTGAACCTTGCAAAGGGAAGAGAGATGGTCACATCTTATATCATCGGCTTCTTTGTAAATGGTATCTATCAGCTGGTAGTACTCTTTATGATGGGCTCCATCATTCCAATTAAGAGCGAGATTCTCCTTCCACGTGGATATGGTATAAGAAACACTGTAAACCTTATCGGTATCAGAAAGTGCCTCGATAACCTTATCCCTCTTAAGATAGCTGGTGTAAGCATTCCTCTCGCTACATTTATTCTTATTGCACTTCTCTGTGTCTTTATCCTTTGGTTCAAAAAAACAAAGCTTGGTCAGGATATGAGGGCTGTAGGCCAGGATATGGAGGTTGCAAGAGAAGCTGGTATCAAAGTAGAAGAGACAAGAATCATATCTATTATCATCAGCACAGTCCTCGCTGGTTACGGAATGATCATCTACCTTCAGAATATGGGTACTCTTAATACTTATAACAGCCATAACCAGATCGGTATGTTCAGTGCTGCAGCACTCCTAGTCGGTGGTGCTTCCGTTGATAAAGCCAATATCAGAAACGTATTCTTGGGTGTTATTCTTTTCCACCTTATGTTCTATGTGGCTCCATATGCAGGAAAGAACCTTATCGGAGAAGCCCAACTTGGTGAGTATTTCAGAGTCTTCGTATCCTATGGTGTAATCACTCTCGCCCTCGTCATGTATGAGATGAGAAAGAAGAGAGAAGGAAGAGAGAAGGGTGAGATGCTTGCTGAGGCACAGAAGGAGGCTAAGTGATGAATAAAATCAAGTTTACAAAGAGTCTTTGTATCAGAATCATAGCCATCCTTCTAGTAATCTTGTTGGCTGTGGTTATGTTCATTATCGGAAAGCAGCATAAGATTTACTTCGACAACAAGGATTGGGGCCCATATAAAGCTTATCAGTTTGTTGAAGTCTCTGTAGATAAGCAGGATAGCGTCGAACTGGCAAAGAGAGACAGAGATGTCTTTACTGTAGTCGCTCAGGGCCACACAATCCATATCGATGCCATGGGAGATGAAAAGGATGTAAAGATTCATATTCCATTGTTCATGAGAGACGTTCTTATCAACATTCCAGCCCTAATGAATGGTGAGAGCCAGGATCAGTGGATGGAAGAGTTCATCGTACAGACTGTAACGCCATCTAGCGCAGATGAAACGGTTGTAACTGATGAGACAGCTGGTTTATTGGGAGACTGACGACTCTATTTATCTTTAATATTCGATAGATATCAAATAAAAACGAAAAGCATTCAGTCTGTGTAAATTGCGGGCTGAATGCTATAGTTTGAGACTATTCTATTGGTCCAAAGTAACAATATAAATGACGACACATTATATCGCGTCGCCATTTTTTCACTCCAAACAAATGATTATTTCTTGAGCACTTCTTTCTTCTTTAAAAACGCTTCAACTGTCATACTTGCTGAATCTGCAGCGTCTTCTACAGAAAGCTTTCCTTTATCAACAAGTTTAATCAGAGACATTAACAATTCCTTGCGACCTTCCTTTAGACCAGCTTTACGTCCAGCCTTACGTCCGGCTTCCATCACTCCACTGCTTAGATTGCACACTTTTTTCACCTCTCTTTTAATTTTTCTAGTCATCGGTATGCCGTATACGCCGCTCAGTATATCCTTCCTTTTCTCCAGTGGCATATCAGAGGATAGCAGAGCATCTAGCATTCCAGTTATGGAAGTGGTGTTGTACTCACAGTCTTTTCCAATCTTTATAACCACCACCTCCATCTTATCGTAGTTTCGCTTCTTTATAAAGCTTTTTCCTAATACGTTATCCTTGGCCATGCTGTATCTAGTTATGGTACTCCTCTTCCTCTTTCCCCCAGGATTTGGACTTATCCAAATCGAGTACACCTTACGTATTTTCTGGTAATCCATGTTAGTGAATACGGTTCCATGCTGCTCTGTTATCATTCGTGCGCAGTAATAGAGCCCCCTTGTAACAAGAGAGTACTTCTGACCGCTCTCGTTCTGAATCTCTATGTTAATAAAGACGCAGACTTCTCCTTCTTCTCCAGGGACCTTTGCCATCAGCCTGAGGTCGTAGTAGACCGTTCCATCGCTAGAAGAAGTGGATTCTGAGTTCATCAAAGTTACTCTTTCGTCTCCGCTCAATGTCCTATCGGGTTCATCCTGGTGTACAGCCTTCTCGGAAATAGAGACTCCGCTTATACAGTGATTTGCTATGTATTCAACATCATAGTCCCTGAACTCGCTGGTGTTTAACTTGAGTATCCATGCGATTACCGACTTAAAAGATAATAGCTTCTTTGCTGATGCGTCATATTCCGGATTGGCTCCAGCTGCCTCAATGCTTAATGAAATACCTGTACTAGGCATAATTCCTCCTTTGTGTTTTATTTGGAAGGATTACTCCCTCTATATATAAGACGCAAAATTCCCGAAAACTGTCGCGTTTTTGGTCGTAGGAGACTAAAACCCAATGTATTTCTATTGATTATGCTTAGTATTCTAAATTTCAAAACTATTGTTCAATTAATTGATTAGGGCTATCATTAGTCAGGAGGAATTATGATAATCGACCAATTTATTGATGAAGAAGAGATAATAAGACCAACCAGCTTCTATAAACAGAACGAGAAGATTCTAGATGTATGTCTTATTACTTTCTCTCATGAGATATTCTCATTTGCAAAGAATATGGAAGGCTCAGTTGTAGTAGGAGAGATGCATGCTGCAGGTGGAGTCTATGAGATTATCAAGCTTCCTGTGAAAGAAAAAAGAGTTGGCATATTCCTCTCTCCATGTGGAGCCCCTGCTGCTGGTGGCTTTATGGAGGATGTAAACGCTGTAACAGGAGTCGAGAACTATATTCTCTTTGGATCCTGCGGAAGCTTAGATAGTGAGAAGACGAAAGGGAAATATATAGTAGTAGATGAAGCTTATAGAGACGAAGGATTGAGCTACCACTATATTCCACCTTCAGATTATATCTCTGTCCCTACGTGGAGTGTGACAAGAGACTTCTTTGAAAAGAATAGTATTCCATTTGTTGTAGGAAAGACTTGGACTACAGATGCCTTCTATAGAGAAACAAGAAGCAGCATGAATAAGAGAAAGGAAGAGGGCTGTATTGCTGTAGAGATGGAAATAGCTGGATGCCAAGCTGTGGCAGAGAGAAGGGGATGGAAGCTTTATCCATTTCTAGAGTCTGGAGATATTCTTGATGGAGATGAGTGGAATATAGGGGAGCTGGGTGGAGCAAACCATAGAAATAGGAAACTATTTTTGGCCATTGAAATTGCTAAAATATTAGAGTGTTGACAAAGAAATAAGATGATATCAAAATGATATCGTAATGAAACGGCTATAAGCCAAAGGATAGTATTATGCTTAGAATAGAGCACTTAACAAAGAAGTATGGTGAAAAGAAGGCTGTGGACGATTTGTCCCTACACATCGCAAAAGGTGAGATATATGGTTTTATCGGCCATAATGGAGCTGGTAAGACAACAACAATCAAGAGTGTTGTAGGAATATTGGATTTCGATGAAGGTGAAATCTATATCGATGGCAAAAGTGTAAAAAAAGAGAGCTTAGAGTGTAAGAGAGAGATAGCCTATATTCCTGATAACCCGGATTTATATGAGTTTATGACAGGAATCCA
>CAMEQB010000056.1 GCA_945932505.1 uncultured Spirochaetales bacterium | reverse complement strand
GGAGTTGTTTTTCTTAATCCTGGCTCCACTACTATTCCTAAGGGAGGAAGTATGCCTTCCTATGCAGTCTGGGATAGTGGCAAGATCAGTATCATTTCTTTAGACAACGGAGACGTAGTCAAAGAATGGGAATGACATATCTACGCTGACTATGCCGTCTTCTTCCTTGATGGATACTTTCCCTCCATGGAGTTCCATGATCTGGTAGACGATGGAGAGTCCCAGTCCGCTTCCACCTTGGGTTCTGGATGCATCGCCTCTTGCCCAAGGCTCGAAGAACTGTGGTAAAGGATCAGGAAGATGGCCACGGTTAGAGATTGTGACCACCAAGTAGTCGTCAGTAACAGTCGCCCTCCACAGAGGCTTATCACTTCCGGTTCTATATTCAATTGCGTTCTTCAACACTTCTATGAATGCCCTTGATACCAGTTTCTCGTCACCATAGATGGTCATATCGTCACTTATCTTGATATCGGCATCAGCCTTTGCAGTCATAACTACATTTTCTGCTTCAGTCTTAAGACTCATTTCGCTCTTTTCACACTTAGCATCAGGAGACAAAAGATATGAGTAATATGAGACGCTGGCAATCCTACTCATCAAAGTGTCATTTTCTTTCTTTAATGCCTTTACTGTATCTTCGTTAAGAGGAAACATTCCGTCCTGAATACCCTCCAGAAGCATATTCATACTAGTCACCGGTGTATTCAAGTCATGAGATATATTTCTGATCCACTCTTTACGAGAAGCGGAGTGACGCCTTAAGTCTCGACCCAAGGCTTCAATGGAGTCCCCCATCTTCTGGTACTCTTCAATCTTTGACGGAGGCATAGTAATGTCAAACTGTCCCTTCGATAGCTTACTGAGGGCATCTTCTACATCCTTTACCTTTCTCTCTGTCTTTCGGGAGAGCACATAAGCTAGTATAAAAGCGAGGACCAAGGCAATAGGGATAGAGAATCCCATTACTCTGTATACTTCTTTAAGAATAAATTTTGTCGGCGTGTAGTAGTCTACCGAATAAACCAAGACATCAAGATATGCAGATAGTGCGCCGTTGATATATATCTCGATTGTACCTGCTACATCAGATCTTGTTATGGACTGGGGATATGTGACAGTGGTTTTTCCTTTGTAATTGGTGCGTGAGAAAACGGCATCCGTCACTTCCATAATAAATGGATTTGGAATAGTGATGTCTATTCTATACTTAGGTGCATTTATCTCAAGAGTATTGCCACTGCTCCCCTGAATAGAGGAAGAAGACGACACATGCTGCATGTAAGTGAATGTATTGTTTACAAAAGAAGAAAGCTGTGGAATTATCTTCCCCTTTCCAGACTGACCAAAGGTAAGCATCTGCCCGGAGTCAGAACGAAGAATGAACCCAGATATTCTCTCTGAAACATTTGAGAATACATAGTCATATATATTCTTCGTCCCTTCGAAATCTGCAGTTTCCAGACTACTCTCTACATTCTCAGCAAACTCGTCGAATACCTGGCTAGACCAGACATAGACGAGAGAACGGGAGAAAAGAGTAATACACACCAACTGGAAGAAAATTGCCGCCAGTACGATGCATACTATAGATATAAATAGTCTGTAAAACTGTTTATGCACTTAAGCCTTCTTTCCAGAGAATCTGTAGCCATATCCTCTGACAGTATCAATCCAATTACCTGGTCTTAGTTTTGTGCGGATATTCTTGATATGAGTATCAACGACTCTTTCATAGCTTTCGAAAGAGTAATCGAAACACTCTTCAAGAATCTGAGCTCTAGTAATAAGGTTCGGAGCATTTGTAACAAGGTAAAGTACAATCCTCCATTCTGCGGCAGTAAGATTAATTTTCTGACCATTTACTTCGATTTCATGAATGTCTTCATCGATCATGAGAGTATTCTCTCCATCAAAGTACTTATACTGGTTCTTACTCTCCTCGGCACCTTCATCGATTCTTCTGAAAAGAGCCTGGATTCTCAAAACCAACTCCTTAGGGCTAAATGGCTTTGTGATATAGTCGTCTGCACCAAGCTCAAATCCAAGGATTCTGTCGCTTTCATCAACGCGGGCTGTAAGGAATATTACAGGAAGTCTAGGAGACTTTGCCTTGATTTCTTTTACAAATGCAAAGCCGTCGCCGTCAGGAAGCATAACATCCTGTATCAGAAGATCCGGGACGCGATGAGCAAAACCTGCAGATGCATCTGCAATGCACTTAAATCCCTCTGACTCATAGCCTGAGAGTGTTAAATATTGAACAACACCGTTTCTAATGACCTCATGGTCTTCCACAACATAAATAAGCTTCATAGAAAAATGGTGTCTCCAAAAGAATTGTTTTTCAAGAGAAAGATTCGTAACTCTATAAAAACTACAACTTAGCTACTATTTTCCAACTATCTTTCTTACTTTTTGACTCAGCATCATAGCCATCTATGGTTATTTCTTTCTTCTCTCTATCCAGTGAGATTGTATACCACCAGCCTCTGGATTCAAAAACACTGTCTGTCCTATGGTATGCTGCAGCATTAAACTCAGTATATCCCTTACCGTCTCCATACAGTATGTTGCCTTTATGGTGGTGGCCTGTAAGGACAAGAGATACCCTTCCTTTCTGACAGATTTCAATGAACCTCGACACCTCGCCTTCGTCTCCCATTCCTGTCATAAATAAAGACTGGTCAAAGGCCCCTCCAGATACTACATTTCCGTGCATAACTACAATTTTGAAATCTGTATTATCTTTTCTCAAAGCTTCCTCGAACCAAGAAAGCTGTCGAGAAGAGAAAGAACGAAGAGAGTTATCCAGGATATATATGGAAATATCGCCATCGGGAGTGGATACCAGATAATTTCCTGTGGAGTCTATCTCGTACTCGCTATCCAATAAGTCGGCATATGTAAGGTGAACATCAGCCCTAAAAAGAGAATTGAGTAAGAAAGATGGCATATCAAAGCCCTGGTAATTATATGAATGCCTATCATGATTGCCCTTGGTCTCCAGATATAGAGAGGATGTGCCCTTTATCTTTCTTATAAAATCCTTCAAAGCGTCAGTCATCTCTCCGTCATTGGCCATATCGCCTCCAGATATAACTACGTCATATCTTCCTTCATCAATGAAGGATAGAAAATTTTCGTCATATCTGATGACATCGCTTTTATTTCTTTCCCTGCCTATATGGGCATCTGTAAAGAATACAATAGTAGAGTTATCAACTCTTATCTCTTTTCTATCAAGAAAAGGATTGGAATCATATTCAGCCATTATAGACTCAGGAATACGGCAGGAAGAGAGTAATAAAGATAGAGCCAATATATAGATTATCTTTTTCATACACTCCCCCCTAGAGTCTATAAATAAAACATATTTTTTTCTTTGTCGTTACAAAAGGATACTAAATATCAAAGAAAAAACGGTCAACATAATAGAAGGGAAAAATGTTCAATGTTATTACACATCTTGTTTAGTAATTAATAAGAACTATAATACATAATTTCTTATAGTACAATAATTTATCCAAATATTACAAGTTAAGTTTTATTTTTCACCAACTACAATTATTTTTTGTATTGCCCTTTAGACAATCAATGTTAGTGTTTTGCCAAATAACAAAAAAGGAGTAAACCATGAAACGTAATTTATTATTCATATGCATTGCTATTCTAATGGCAATGGCTCTTATCGTATCTTGTGATTCCAAGACTCCAGAACCAACTCCAGTTGAACCAAAGAAAAATGTCATATCAATCGGGTCTGAAAACTACGATTCACTATCAGACGCTGTTAAGGCTGCAAAAGACGGCGATACCATTGAAGTAGCTGAAGGAGCTTATACGATTGATAGTCCTATTGCCATTGATAAGAAAATCACAATCAAAGGTACAGGTATCGGAAAGACTGTATTCAACATCGTAGAATCCGAAGCTTCAGACACAAAAGTCATCGACATAAATGCAGAAGGCGTTGTATTTGAAGGCATCGACATTAGGGCAGCCTTTGGTGATAAGAAACTTGCATACTGGGCTATTAATGTAAACAAGAATAACTTTACGTTTAAAAACAGTGCAATTAAAGGAGACTTCTCAAACGTTGGTAGCGGCGTTGACCCGATTATGATGGGTATTACGATAGCAGCAGGATCAACAGGCACAACAATTGAAGGTTCTGTCTTCAGAGATTGCTACACTCCTATTTACGCAGCCTCATCTTCCTTTACTCTCAAAGACAGCAAATGGAACTCCGGTGTTGAGGTTGAAACTCTTCCTACGAAAGCAACAGTAATCTCTGGTAATGCTACTCTTGAAGTTGAGGAATATCAGGGAAAAATTAAATTCCAAGCAAAAGAATCTGACGTAAAGTCATACCTGAAAGGCAATCCTACAATCGCATTCTTTGTTGCTGATGTCGAAGTAAAAACTGAGTAATCAAATCATAACGTATAATATTACTTAAGATGGTAATAGAGGCTTATTCAATGGTAATACTAGATTGTTGATTGGTTGTTTCATTATCAGCCAAGTGATATATAACATTCCCAAAAATCCCTTCGAGTTATCGGAGGGATTTATGTATTACTATCTTTAAGTGTAAACTTCAAAACTAAGCCACCACTTTGGAAATTAAGCCAAGGATCCATCAAATATTCTGCCCCTCTTCCCCAGAATTCAAGAGACATGGCAAAAGACGGAGAGAAGTCTCTTCTAGCTTTAATAAAGAAAGTCTCAACGGCCTTAAACTGCCTCTCATATTTCATATCCATCATAAAGCCAAAGGAAAAAGAGTTTTCTTCAGCCTTTAGGTTAATAGATATATTAACAAGAGGAGAAATAGAGAATAATAATTGATCTATATCCTTGTATTTAAGAACTGCCCCCTGTACTCCAAGCCCTAGGCTTAGGTTCACACTCTCTGTTCCGTACCTTCCATTAACGTTTCCATTTACCATTAATGTAGTTGCCCCTGAAGAGAAGTGATTGAATACCGTCCCTGTATTCCAATCAAAGAGACGGGAAAACTTACCCTTATACCTGGTATCAAGAGAGATATATTCTCCTCCGTTCTCCATAAGAGTAACTGAAAACTTATCGGTCTCTCCCTCCAAAAGGAAGTAATGACTGTTATCTGTCTGATTATTTTTGCGTATTCCAAAAGCTACAGAATACTCGTCTGAAGCAAAGAGAAATATAGGAAGAAGAAAGATAGACAGAATTAATAATATCTTTTTCATTGTATATAGGCTTTAAAGAACTCCTCCGCCTCTTCTCTATTGTTATCGCTATAAAGAAGAGTCTTTATCCCAATAGAAGAAGCGGCATTTATATTGTCGATTCTATCGTCAACAAATACAGCATTCTCCGGCTTTACACTCTCTTCTCTCAATATATACTTGAAAAACTCCACGTCTGGCTTAGCTATCCCCATTTCATGAGATAAATACAGATGGTCCAGATGACTTAGGGGCTTATCTTCCAAATTACTTACAACGCTTATATGTGGGGCGAAAGTATTGGAGCCCAATACACATCTGTGTCCATTCTTTCTTAGTTCATCGATTACGTTCATAATGAAATGGTTAGGAATGGGATGGAAGTCTGTAATAAAGAGATTCTCGTCTACCTTGACGTTATATTCTTTCTCAACAATCCTGAGAAACTCCATGCTATCCATCTTTCCTTCCATAAGGTCTTTATCATAGATGCCATAGAAGGCCCTGAAAGGTTTGTAGTCAAAGCCAAAGCGTTTTGCAATAGCCTGAAGATTCTTTACATTTAGTATAAGGACTTCTCCCATATCGAAGATAAACAGCTTACCCATGAAGATACTTTATCAAAATAAAAGTTTATTTTCATTCCTTTGAGGATGAATTATCTTTCTTTTTTCCATTCCTCTTCACAATAAAGGAGTAAATAAGAACACCAATGAAAGTGAAGGCAAAAACTATAGCCATAATGATCAAGGCAGCAATATAACTCTTGTCACCCATTGCACTGCCACCAGCCGTGGAGCCCCAGATACCAGGGATACGTGCAAAGGTTGCTATCAGGATAAAAGTAGAGAACTTAATCTCTGTCAGCCCGCAGAAGTAGGCGACTAGATCCTTAGGTGTACCTGGAATCAAGAAGAGTAAGAGAATAAGGATATCACGGCTCTTGGTAGATTTAAGGAACTTGAGTTCATTGATTTTCTCTACAGGAAAGAAAGCCTCCACCAGCTTATACCCGAAGTATCGCACCAATAAGAATACCAGCGCACTTCCTATCCCCATACCGATTGTGCAGAGAATCATAGCTTCAAAGTGGCCGAAAGCATATCCTCCAGCCACCTCCAATGGACCGCCTGGAATAACAGCCACAAGTACCTGGAGAATATTCATTCCTATAAATGCTATTCTCCCCCATATTCCCATGGAATCGATCCAAGTTCTGAAAGCTTCAGGATCCTTGGCATGCTTTACCATAGGAACGCCTACCATGATAAAAAGAAAGAGAGAGAAGAGTATAAAAATCAAGAAGGCTGTAATTGAGAGAGCTTTTTGACTCTTCTTTGATAGTTCATTCCACTTTTTCTTTTCTTTCATGAGAGAGAGGATAATATCTTTTTATGCTTTCGGCTACTTTGTTTATAGAGTTAACACTTTTCCTCCAGTTTCTCCTGTAACAATATCGTCTTTAAGTGCAATCTTTCCATTTACAAGAACTAAAGAGAAACCTCTGTTTCTTCTTTCATCCACTTCTCCAAGGCGTTCGGGATCAAAGACAGTAATATCTGCGGCCTTACCTTCTTCAATAACACCTCTGTCTTTAAGACCGAAGCGCTCCGCAGTCTCCCCTGTCATTCGCCTTATGGCCTCTTCCATAGTAAAGAGTTTTCTCTCCAGTACATATTTCTTCAGAAAATGTACTGTGGAATGGAAGGAGCGGGGATGAGGAAGAGGAGAAGAGTATAAGCTGTCTGTTCCGAAACACATAAGAGGATGGGACATAATCTTCTCCAGGCTCTCTTCCGTCTCTGTCACATCTGTCATGACCGCAAGTCCCGTTTCATCTCCCAAAATATCAAAGAGGGCGTCCAAAGGATCCTTAAGCTCTTTTATTCCCGCTATCTCAGATAGTGTCATTCCATTGTACTCAGGATGAGTCGAGAGATAGAGAGCCTTTATGGCTTCGGGTCCTACCATAGGATACACACTGTCCCAGCCATCAGGGTTCATTATCTCGTCTTTTATCACTCTTCTCTCACTTTCAAGTGACAATGCCATTCTCTGCTCCAGCCTAGAGTAGGCAAGGACCCTGGGAGGAAGAAGAGAGAAGAGACTTGTGGAGCCGAATGTGTATGGATATACGTCAAATTTTACGTCCACACCCTCACGCCTATATCTCTCGATTAGATCCAACATCACGTCTATATTCTTCTCGTTCTCTTTTCCTATAGCCTTCAAGTGTGACACTTCCAGTCTCACACCACTCTCCTTGGCCAAGTCCAACACTTCTAGAAGAGACTCAACGCATCCTCTGCCTTCACTTCTATGGTGGACAGAGAATACTTTGTTCTTTGAGGCTACTACCTTCAATAGAGACAATATTTCATTACGGGAGGCAAATACACAGGGGGCGTAATATAAACCTGAAGAGAAACCGATTGCGCCTTTATCCAGCTCATCAGAGAGCAGTGAGCACATAGCTTCTATTTCCTCGTCTTTCGCTTCTCTGAGTGAGTCGCTACCCATTACGTAGGCTCTGAGAGCTGTATGAGAAACAAGAAAAGCTTCGTTGCATCCTATTCCTTTTCTCATCAAATACTCTTTATAAGTCGTAAAATCATTCCACTTCCAATCTTTCCACTCTCCAAGTACATCCTTTACATAATCCTTCAAAACAGGATTCTTGTAAGGAAATACTCCTATTCCGCAGTTACCGGAAATATCTGTAGTAATACCCTGTCCCACTCTATAGGAGGCGGAAGGATCTGAGAGAAGAAGGAAATCGGAGTGAGTATGGCTGTCGATGAATCCCGGGGCTACTATCTTACCGCTGCAGTCAATGACTTTCTTGCCCCTGGAAATGTCACTGTTTGTAATAAGGGCGATAGTGGAAGAGAATACTGCTATATCAGCCTTATAGCCCTTTCCTCCCTTTCCATCCATTATCAAACCATTTTTCAAAATGACGTCATACATTCTTCTTTAACTCCACATATGACCTAAGGACCATTCTCTCCACAAGGGAAGTAAGATCTGTGTATACACCTTTACTTGAAACAAGAGAGAAGGCAGCCTTTGTTTCAAAAAGAAGAGAAGAATCCAAAAGAGGAGGAAGAATACTTCCTCGTAAGAGTTCTCCTGAGAGAACAAGATATAAGAAGAAAGAGAGGGCTGTATCGTATGGCGATATCCTTCCAATTTCCCCAGAGAGAATAGTAGAAGAAGAGAGGGGATGCAACAGAGACCATGAGTCTTCATACTGCTTCAACGTGGTCTCCATAGCAGCCTTCACACTTACTCTCTCTTCTTCATCCCTGGATTCTATATACTCCCTGTCATATTCGCCGTCAGTCTCTTTTATGCCCTGGAGGAGTCTGATGTAGACTTCTCTCAGTGTTCCTCCATTCCACTTATCCCGGGAGTGGAATAAGTTCTTGAGAATGGAAGTAAAGTTCACTATAAGTAAGTGCTCCTGAAGGGAAAGAGAGTAACAAAGCTTACCTTCAAGTACTACTTTTACGTCTTCACTCTCTACTTCTTTTCCGTCTAAGAGAAAGAGGAAGGAGATTGTTGAAGGAAGAAGACGGACAAAGGAAGAAGATGAATCAGGAACAGAGACACCTTCGCTTATTTCCTCTAAGGCTTCAATATCCACAAAGCCAGGTCTTATATCCAAGTTACGGAAACGTCTCAGGACTCTTCCGTCCCCAGGTTTCGGCGCGTCAGCCGGTATTAGCCAAGACCAACCATTTCTAACGGCACCGTCTATTCTTCCATCATTACAGAGTATTCTAACTCTACGACCAGTAATACCCCATTTCTGGGAAGCCGTATTCACATCCATGTACTGCATATTGTGATTTTCCATCAGAATAAAAAGCGGTGCAATAGAAATTCGGAATAATTTATTTTTTCTTTATACCTTTTGTTCCTACATCTCAAAAGAAAAGAGCTCGGAGAGCCAAGAAGAAGCGAGATCCATCCAGTTTTTAGCCCTCTTCTCCACTGAGCCCACGTCTTTTCTGCAAGTAGAAAGACCATGCTTACCCTTGGTGAAGATGTGGTACTCGTAGTAGGCGCCTACTCTCTCCAAAGCCTCTAGAAGCAGAATAGTATTCATTGGAGGAACTGACTTATCTTCTGTAGTATGCCATACAAACGTAGGAGGAATAGAGGGAGTTATCTGATTCTCAAGAGAAAAATACTCCATCCTCTCCCTCTCGCCTCGGGTTATGTTATCTCTTGAGCCTTTATGGCTCCACTCTCCCATTGTTACTACAGGGTATGAGAGGACAAGGGCATCAGGCCTCGATTCTATTCCATATCGCTCCCAATGGGCGCCTAATGAGAGAGCGGCGTGGCCTCCTGCAGAAAAGCCCATAAGAGCTATATTATCTTCTTTAATCCTAAACCTATCGCTATTCTTTCTTATATAGGCCACAGCCTCAGCTGCTTCCGCTTCCGGCTCTCTCTTCTCTATTTCATTCCTTGTTACAGCATATTCCAACAAAAATAGATTATATCCTCTGGAGAGAAACTCCAATACGATGGGTTCGCTTTCCCTTGGAGAAAGGTATTCGTATCCACCGCCAGGAAAAACTATTATGGCGGGGCGTTTTTTATGGCTCTCGCATTTTTTTGTTAAATCTTCCCTAATAAATGACTTTAAGAGAGCACCATCACTAAGTTTATATTCATTGTACTCCATTTTCGTTCCTATACTCGATTGTATCTTTTTTCATCATCTCTACCAGTTTCGAAGCAGAGAATTCAATAGGCAGAGACTCCATCC
>CAMEQB010000055.1 GCA_945932505.1 uncultured Spirochaetales bacterium | reverse complement strand
TGCAATAAAAGAAGCTGGAAGAGAAGAAGGACGCCTTGAAACCATAATTGAGTTCTTAGATGAAGGAAGAATAACTATCGATGAAGCTGCAGCATCAGTAAATATGACAGTAGAAGATTTTCTGAAGAAGAGAGAGGAATACAAGAAAGAGACTCTTTAAACTTGCACCTTGTAGATAAAACAAAGACGTTCGGTGGCATAGAAAAGTGTTGTGTCACTTTTTTGCAAGAAGCCTTTATCTCCAAAAATGTCTCATGAAGCATAGAGGAAAAACTGTTATAAAAGCTTAGTTAAAAATATTTTATCCCTTATATCAATATGGATAAATTGACACTTTCCTCTTCTTTGGGTTAGATTGTATGAGTCGATTTTCGGCAAAACCTAAAATTCTAACTGGAGGGTATAAATCATGGGAAGAAATTTTACTCCTAGATTTAAGCAGTGCAGAAGACTTGGGGTC
Organism: uncultured Spirochaetales bacterium; assembly: GCA_945932505.1. Lineage (GTDB taxonomy): Bacteria > Spirochaetota > Spirochaetia > Sphaerochaetales > Sphaerochaetaceae > Ornithospirochaeta. Next base: position 9,667 of record CAMEQB010000055.1, on the reverse strand, counting down.
AATGTTTGTGGACATCCCAAGGCAATGAAGAGAGCAGGAAGTCCTGCTTTCGCAAAGAGAAAGAAGCCTACTGACTACAGCAAGCAGCTTACAGAGAAGCAGAAGCTCAAGGCTTACTATGGCGTTATGGAGAAGCAGCTCCACCACTACTATGAGAAGGCTCTTACATCCGATCTCAGAACTGGTGATGCTCTCGTCATCTCTCTCGAGAGAAGACTCGACAACGCTGTATACAGAATTGGATTTGCTAACTCTATCAGACTTGCTCGCCAGCTTGTCAGCCATGGCCACATCTTGGTAAACGGCAAGAACGTCAACATTCCTTCATACATGCTTCAGCCAGGTGACAAAGTCACACTTAAGGAAAAGAGCAGAAAGAACGTTCAGTTCGAAGCTAACTTCAAGGGTCACAGATCTTTCAACCTCCCATACTTCACAATCGATGAAGAAGGTTGGACAGGAACACTTTCACGTCTCCCAGAGAGAAATGAAATCCCAGTCGAAGTAAACGACCAGCTCGTTGTCGAGTTCTACTCAAAGTAAGACTCCCTAAAGTCTTCAATAGATTTGGGTTTCCCATCCACCACAATGGAAAGGAGAAGGAAAGAACAAGGCCTCATTCCAATTTTGCCCTCTTTCCTGAACATAGGTTGGCGGCTACCCTCAAAACAACCTTTGTGAAACCCCAATTTAAAAGTCCCCGATCTCGGGGGCTTTTTGGTCGTTAAATGTTCTCTTTTTTATTACTTCTTCCACTCAATGGTGAATGATAGGGGAGTATTTAGTGTTAAGAAGTCAACTACAGGGAAAGAGTATACAGCCTTTCTCTCTCCTGTCTTCATGGCTCCCTTTATAGCTGTAATATCACCGGGTGTCTCAATTTCTATTGATACAAAGCTTTTCTTCAACGCCTCTGGTCCATCTTCTCCAAGAAGGAAAGATATCATATCCATGTACTCTTCTTCGCTCATGCCGTTGGAGTATCGTGGGCCATAGACTTCGAAGTTAGGATCAGATAGGAATGGAATCACATCCTCCAGCTCTTCGTAGTTATCATAAGTGAGATTAAGAGTCATCTTATTGTCACTAATAGCCAATAAAGAATTGCCTTTACCTCCATTTAAATCAGCCACCAGCTTTTCTAGACTTGAGAAATCTAGGGAGATGATATATCTGGTACTATTACCATCGGTGCGTAGCTTAACGTTAGACGAAGCGGATGAAGAGTTTAGTTTATCAGCAAAATTGACCATGGCTTCATCCATTATGGAGTAGTCGCCTTGGGGAGTGAAATCTGAAAAATCTTCCAATACATCTAGGAAGAACTGGTCTACTTTTATATCTGAAAGTGATGAACCCCCGCTTTTTGAAAGAGAAAAGGACTGGGTAACACTACAAGAAGAAAACAAAAATATGGCGATTGATAGAATCAAAAAAAGTCTTTTCATAGGAAAAATCTTAAACCATCATTATTAATCTTGGAAGAAGAGAAAGTGTAGTTATGGTCATGAACTATAGACAGAAGGCAAAAAGGATGATAGAAAAACAAAGTTTCTAAAGAGGAAATATGAAGAAAAGACTTATTACATCTATTATATTTATGTTCTTGCTTTCATCTCTTTTCGCTTACGATTGGAGTGGTCGCTATCTTTGGGTTAATTCTACGAAGAAAGACAACGGCGGAAAAATGAAAAGTGTGGAGATGGTGGTAAAAGAGACGGAAGACGAATGGAAGAGAGAAATATACTTAGTGGACGACGGAGAAGAATTTAGACTCTTTCCTTTAGTTCTCCCTACAGATGAATCATTTTCAGCGTGGCATAAATATAAAGAAGATTCCGTTGAAGCAGAGACCTTTAGACATAACAACAAAAAGATAAACACTTCATCTTTTAACCCTGGAAAGTGGATGATAGAAGAGATCAAGTCTTCCGATAGTGAATCGGTTACTCTTGTTAAAGTAGGAGCATTTAATATAAAAGTCGGTGTTACGATAACATTTTCATTCTCTCTTGACGAGAAGGGCAAAGAGCAATTAACTTTTTGGATGGACACAGATCTCGCTATGGCCGACGGAATGTTCTTCAAAAACCCAGAACATGACAGCGGCGGCAGATTTGTTCTGAAGAAACAATAATAAGAGGAGCGTCTCATTTGATAGCAGATCCTAATAAAAAGAGCCTGATAATCGTTGAGTCTCCAACTAAGGCAAAGACAATCGGGAAATATCTTCCCTCTTCATGTATAGTAAAAGCCTCCACAGGACATGTAGTGGATCTTAATCCAAATCCGGATCCCAAAAAGGACGGGGTGTATGGTGTTGATGTCAACCATGGCTTTTCCCTGGACTACACCATAGTTGAAGGCAAAGAGAAGATATTAAATGAACTGAAGAAAGACCTGAAGAAAGTAGACCAGCTTATACTGGCAAGCGATGAAGATAGAGAAGGGGAATCTATTGCATGGCACTTGTTGTCTCAGCTGCAGCCTAAGGTTCCTGTATATAGAATGGTATTTCATGAAATAACGAAAAAAGCCATAACAGAAGCTTTCTCGAACTGCCGTGACATAGATATGAACCTTGTAAGGGCTCAGGAAGCAAGAAGGGCCGTAGATAGACTCCAGGGTTATGGTATTTCTCCTATCCTCTCCCGTAAGTTAGGAGCCAACTACTCTGCAGGCCGTGTCCAGTCTCCTGCTTTGAAGCTTATTGTTGAAAAAGAAAAAGAGAGGATGGCATTCTGTGTCAGCTCATACTCATCTGTTGAGGCAAAGCTTGAAAAAGATGAGAAAGAGTTTTCTTCAACTCTCGTCTCCATCTCAGGTAAAAGTGTGGCTTCAAGTAAATCCTTTGATAGCGAAAGCGGAGAAGTGAAGGGAGATGTAATAGTACTCTCGGAAGACGAAGCCAAAGAAATAAGTGAGAAGATTGTTGGAAAGGACGCAGAGGTTGTATCTGTCCAAGAGAGCGAGAAGATCGAGAAACCAGCTTGGCCATTTACAACTTCAACACTTCAGCAGGATGCTACAAGGAAACTTGGTAAGAGTGCCAAGGAAGTCATGTCCATAGCCCAAAGGTTATATGAAAACGGATTTATCACATATATGCGTACAGACTCTCCTACATTGAGCCAGGAGTGTATTAATGCAGCTGCCGATTACATCCGTAACACTTATGGCGATTCTTGGCTCTATGTCAGGCAATATAAGGCGAAGACTCTTGGAGCTCAGGAAGCACATGAAGCTATAAGACCCGCTGGCGATAGATTCCGCACTCCTGAAGAAACAGGCCTCAAGGGAGACGAGCTTAAGCTCTATACTCTTATTTGGAAGAGAACTATTGCTTCCCAGATGAGAGATAGTGTAAAGGCAGTGACTCAAGTAAAGTTCAAGTTGGACGACTACATGTTCTCATCTTCCGGAAGTGTAATAAAGTATGAAGGCTTCAGGAAAGTGTATATGGTCTCCAGCGACAACGCAGAAGAGAAGAGCCAGACTCTTCCTCTCCTCAAGGAGGGAGACAAGGCTGCGGTTAAGGAAGCAGAAGGAAAGGGGCATAACACTCTCCCTCCTCAGCGCTATAGCGAAGCAAGCCTTGTGCAGAAACTGGAGAACGAAGAGATCGGTAGACCAAGTACATATGCAACCATCATCTCAACACTCCTAGATAGAGGATATGTTGTAAGACAAAAGAATGCCCTCGTCCCTACATTTACAGGCTTCTTTGTCAATGCATTCCTTGAGAAGGCTTTTCCTCTATATATCGGTTACGATTTTACAAAGGGAATGGAGGCAGGATTAGACTCCATTGCCCGAGGCGAAGAGAATAAAGAAAACTATCTTTCATCTTTCTGGTTTGGTGATGGTAAGAATGAGCATGGTCTCTCCAATGACCTCTTAGATGTAAAGAGAGACGTAAAGGCAGGAGAAGCAAAGAATCTGGCCCTTCCTGGCCTCTCATTCTCCTTTGACCACAATGGTGAGAAAATAAAATATGAGATCAAGACAGGAAAGTTCGGGCCATATATCCTTACTTCATTAAAGGATGAAGAGGGAAAAGATATTATGAAGTCTATTCCTTCCGATATGTTCCCAGGTTCCTTTACTGACAGTGACGCAGAAAAACTCTTGTTCCCTGATGAAGTCCATGGAGAAGAGCTCTTTGGTAAGTATGAAGTGAAGCAGGGCAGATGGGGCGACTATATCCAGCGCCTTTCTGATAACTCTCGTGTTTCTTGGCCAAAGAAGCTTGGAGCCCCAGCTAAAGCATCGGAAGAGATGATAGAGCTCTTGTTCTCACTACCTAAAGAGCTGGGTAAAGATGAAGAGGGAAATAGTGTAGAGTTAAAGGTTGGCCCTTATGGTTTCTATGCACAATACAATGGAAAGAATATCAAAGTCCAGTCTCCTCTTACCGTCACTCTAGCTGACATCGTCTCACCAAAGGTGGAAGAGAGCATCAAAGGCGAGTTTGAATCTCTTCCTATTGAGCTCAAGCGCGGTAGATATGGCGCATATATCAAGTGGGGGGAAAGCAATATCCCACTACCAGAAAAAGATAAAAAGAACCCCGAAGCCCTTACTCTTGAAAGAATATGTGAGATAGCAAAGGATTACAAAGAGAAGGTGGGTAAAGTAGTGGATGCAGATAAGGAGTTCACTCTCCCTGACGGCACTGTTGCTTACCTTGTCTCAGGACGCTACGGCGCATATATCAAGTGCAATGGCGAGAATATCGCTCTCAGCAAGGAAGAGAAAGAGAATACTGAAACTATCACTGTTGAATCTATTCTCAAGCACATCGAAGAGCATAAAGAAAAGAAACCTGTTAAGAAGAGTAAAAAAAACTCTAAAAAATGATCAGTGCCTCCTTCGGGAGGCTCTGTCATTAAACATTAAAGATTAAATATATACACTTATTGATACAGTATTCTTTCTTTCTATGTTATATTTATAGTAGGAGAGAATATACATGGGAACATATGTAAATCCTGGATTTGATAATTTTAATTCGTCTAGAAAGAATAAATTCTATGTAGATAAGTCTATGCTTATCGCTCTTCTAAATGAAAAAATTGGAACCGATGATCGTTTTCTATGTGTCTCTCGTCCACGCCGTTTTGGTAAGACCATGGCCGCAAATATGATAGCCGCCTACTACTCCAAAGGCTGCGATTCCCATGAGATATTCTCTGACCTCAAGATTTCAAAAGACCCTTCTTATGAAGAAAACATTAATAAATATTCAGTGATACAACTGGATATGAATGATGTAATGAAGAATAAAGGCAAGGCTGACTTGATGAGTTTTATCAGCAGAAGAGTGATAGAAGAATTAAAAGAAGAATATACTTTTCTTGATGATGATGTTTTGCTGGGAGTTGCAATTCAGGATATATATAAAAAGACTGGTGACAAGTTTATCTTTATCATAGATGAATATGACTTAATAATTTGGGATAATCGTTATAAAGATGAGTTGGAATGCTATTTAGATTTTCTGATTTCGCTTTTTAAAAGCAATGCTTCATCCCGCTCTATTGCTCTTGCATACCTTACAGGAATCATGCCCATCGTCAGGGAAAAGGTTCAGTCCAAGCTTAATAACTTCAAAGAGTATACTATGCTCAATGCAAAGAATATGGCTTCTTTTATGGGATTCACTGAAGATGAAGTCAGAAGTCTTGCCAAAAAGTCTGGAATGGATTTTGGAGAACTTAAACGCTGGTATGATGGATATAATCTAAGAGGCCTTGAGATTTATTCTCCGAAGTCTGTCATCAGTGCAATAGAAGATCATGAATGTAATGATTATTGGATACAGACCAGTTCCTATGAAGCAGTGACAGATTACATCTCACTGGACTTGGATGGATTAAAGAAAGATGTATTCACTATGCTTTCAGGAGGCAGAGTGGAAGTTAACACATCCTTCTACCGCAACACTTTGTGTTTTGATACAAAGGATGATGTGTTGACATATCTGATCCACATCGGATACCTCTCGTATGACGCTTATACTTCCACATGTTTCATTCCAAACAATGAAATAAAGGATATGTGGGCCCATTCAATGGAGAGAACTAAGGGGTATCAGGATGTGGCGAATATGATCAAGGGTTCAAAAGAGCTGTTGGAAGCCACATGGGATGGAGACGAGAAGGCTGTAGCCAAGGGCGTTGCCAAGGCCCACAGAGAGGCTTGCAGCATACTTCAGTATAATAATGAGGGAACATTCCAGTCTGCGCTTCACTTGGCTTATTACTATGCCAAGTCCTACTACACGATAGTCAACGAACTCCCTGCTGGAAAGGGATTTGCTGACATAGCCTTCATTCCATATGCGCCAGATGTCCCAGCAATCATAATCGAACTCAAGAAGGATGATAGTGTAGAGAATGCCATAGACCAGATAAAGGAACGAAAGTATCCCGAAGCCTTAGAAAAGTACAAAGACAACCTCTTACTTGTTGCCATCAGCTACGACTCTAAGACCAAGGAGTATTTCTGCAAAATTGAGAAGGCTGAATACTGATTTTGCATTCAAATAAAAAAGGCTCAATGAGAAGTCATTGGCCTTTGAGCTCTGGTCCCAGGCAGAATCGAACTGCCATCTAATCCTTAGGAGGGATTTGTTCTATCCATTAAACCATGGGGCCGACCGCACTTTAGTATAAAAAAATACCATCTACAAATCAAGATGTTGCATTTCTTCACTTTTCTTATGTTTCCTAAAATTGTATTATCAAAAATAGGAGGGAACAATGACAGTATCCAAGAACATGACCATAAACCCTGTAACAACTACTCCTGACATGGGAGTATTCGAGGCTTTTGAACTTATGAAGAATGAAGGAGTTCAGAGACTGCCAGTCTTGGATAATGATGGAAACCTGGTTGGAATCATATCAGAGAAAAACATTACTTCTGCAGCTGCAGATAGAGAAGTGTCCATTGTCGAGTTCGCACTCCTATTGTCAAAAATCAAGGTTGGAGATGTTATGACAAAGGAAGTCATAACTGTATCTGTGGATGACCCGGTTGAATTGGCTGCCAGAAAGATGAGTGATAACGATATCTCAATACTTCCTGTTGTAGATAACAACGGAAAGCTTGTGGGAGTAGTGTCCCGTTCCGATTTATTCAGACTTCTGTTGGAGCTCTTCGGAACCCGCCACTATGGTATACGTGTCACATTCCGCATTAAAGACCAGAAGGGAGTAATTGCAAAACTTGCCATTGCACTGGAGAAAATCGGTGCAAATATCGTTTCTATTGGAAACTTGGACAGTGACCAAGGTTACTCTACAATCATCATGAAAATAAATGGAGTCGATGAAAGCCTCATCAAAGATACTCTATCCCCCCTTGTTGACGGAAATCTAGATATAAGGGAAGGCTAAATTTTGCCAAGAAAAAAGAAGCACGAGGAAAAGAAGACTCAAAAGAAAAAAGAAGAAGAGAGAGAATATAATCCTTTCTCATCAATAGTCTTAAAAGAGAAGAAGGAACCTGAGAAAAAAAAGGCTCCAGTTGCTCCTAAACCAAAAAAGCCTGGAGAAATTGTCCAAGGCTATGTTCCTTCCGCTTCTTTTGCCGATATCCTCGATTCTTTTGAGAAGACTGGAAACCCATATCGTCTTCCCCAGCAGAAAGCTTCAAAGGCTCCTACTTCCTTTGGTGACATCCTGGATCAATGGGAAGGAAAGAAGAGTGGAAAGAAAGAGAAGAAGAAAGACCTCACTCCTTCTCCCCAATATAAAGCTACACGCTCCTTCGGCGATATCCTGGATCAATATGAAGGCGTTGTAAGAAAAGAGAATGCCCAAAAGCCAAAAGAGGAAGTAAAGACTCCTAAGAAAGAAGAGGAGAAGGGATCCTCTATGTTGATGGAAGAGACTGAGGAAGATAAGCCATCTCCAGATGCTGTTTGGTCTGTAATCGGAGGAGTAAATAAAAACTACGTTAGAAAGGAAGAAGAAAAGAGAGAAGAGAAAGAAAAGACTAAGAATGAATATACTAGAGTCTCTCCTACATACTCTCCATCAAAGAGCTTTTCAGAGATCCTTTCTGAGTATGAAGGCGTAAAAGAGAGCAAGAAAGAAGAAAAGCCTGAGATAGAAATCGAGGAAGTCAAAAAAGAAGAAGAGAAAGTAGAGCCTAAAGTTGAAGAGCACTCTTTCTTTATGGAAAAGGACGAAGAGATTCCAATCTCCAATAGTATAGTCTGGTCCATAATGGGAGGCGTCAACGAAAACTTTGTAAGAGAAGAAAAGAAGGAAGAAGAAAAAGAGGAAGAGAAAGAAGAAGTAAAGGAAGAGACTACCTTCACTCGTGCCTCTAAGCCTTATGTCCCTACAAAGAGCTTCTCTGAAATACTCTCTGAGTATAGTGGGGCAAAGAAAGAAACAGCCCCAGTAGAGACAAAAGAGGAGAGTGTTGTTTCTCCTACGCCCAAATTTGAGAAGCCCATTTCAGACTCATTCTTCATTGAAGAGAATGAAGAGAATAAAGTGGACTCTAATGTTGCTTGGTCTATTGTCGGGGGAGCAAACAAAGACTATGTAAGAAAAGAAGAGGAGAAGAAAGAAGAGACTCCGCTCCCTGAAACTCCCGTCTACAAGAGAAGCAGCAATAAATATGAAGGAAAGAAGAACTTCTCTACGATTCTCTCCGATTACGAGAAGAAAGAAGTTGTAAGAGAGAAGACTTTTGAAGAGATAATGAAAGAGAAGGGGGACGCCGGTCTCAAGAAGGCTAGAGTCTACACTCTCAATGAACTGAGACGCATGGATCCTCAGGCAACCTTGGACCTTCATGGGGAGTATAAGGCAGAAGGAGAAGTCGCAATCAAGGAATTTCTCCAGTCATCCTATGACAATGGGCTGAGAAAAATATCCATCATCACAGGAAAGGGACTCCATAGCGAAGATGGACAGAGTGTTTTGAAAACACTTTTGGACGAGATATTAAAGTCTACTCCATATATCTCTGAATATAATAATGCTCCATTAAATAAAGGTGGTAGCGGAGCCAGCTGGATTATCCTTAAGGAAAAGAGTGATAAAACAGACTCCTCTATCTAACAGAAATATCATCCATTAGCTTATGTGAGCTTTGGATGATATTTCTTTGACACTGAGTTTTAATACATTGACTCTTTCCAATAACTTACTATCGAAACTCCAGGTTTTTCTCTCTGAGTAGTGGTCCATAATAACTGAGAGGCCATGTTTTTTCTCTTCCTCTTCAGACACTATTTCAAGTTTTCCTTTCCCCATTACGCTTTGATAAAGGAAAGTATAATCGCAGGCTTCTTTTCCTTCCACAAGCTTATGGCTGCAATCTAATTCAAAGGCTACTGATTTCTGTTTATTTACAAGGTCTATCTTTCGGCCTTCTTTTGCAGAGTGAAAAAATAGTGTCAAATCCGAGCCAATTATTTCGTAACCGAAGTTCAAAGGGACTATATAGGCTTCTTTATCATCAACAAAGCCAAGCCTACAGCAATCACAGGCGTCGATTATCTTTATGATCTCTTGATAATCTTTAACTTCTCTATCTTTTCTTCTCAAACTATTATCCTTTCCAAATAAAAAAACGGGCATATGCCCGCTTTCTCTGACATTTATCTTTCTCTGTAGATGATTCTACCCTTTGTCAGATC
>CAMEQB010000054.1 GCA_945932505.1 uncultured Spirochaetales bacterium | reverse complement strand
CCAATAATGCAGATACTATCTATTAAGCATCAATAATGCGAAAGCAGAGAGAAACATAAACGTCAGAACTCTAGTCTTAACAGAACAGATAGAGTATCACGAGGGTTATATCCCACATATTCTGAATACTCATCCATGGTATAGAGGACTGAGAGATCTATAATCCATAGCTTTAAGTCAGCTCCCAGTGACGGATAACCACCCTTCATGCCACACATGAGGCCAAGCCCCTTTGTGAAGTTAAGCTTCAGACCCATATTTGTATGGTAAAGTAAGTTTGCAAATGTGGCATCTTTGGCAAAACCTACTACATCACAGAAATCAAGGGAGGCTTTGACTCCAAACCATTTCCAAAAAATTCTCTCCCATCCACTTCCTACATTAATAGTAAAATCAGACTCAAACTTCTCTGTGTCTCCTGTAATTATATCAATACTATCAGTACCGGTACCCATATCTGAGAGAGAAAGCGCAAATGACAATCCGTTTTGAAGTCTTAGAGTAGTTCCAAGATCCATTGAGAAAGTAAAGTTGGTAAACTTCAAACCTATGGAATCACCCGATGAAGAAAATAGACCAACCAGCTCTTCTATTCCTATAGGAGTTGAATAGAAGAAAGCTGAAGTATGGGCAACTCCTCCTACTTCTAGTCTCAAGTTGTCATTTATATCAAAACCGTGGCCGTAACCCAAGGAACCGGCAACCTTCATGAAAGGAATAAGACCTACACTTAAGCCTTCTCCTGAAGTATAGAGACCGGCAGAAGCATCAAAAGAAACCCCGAAGCCAAAAAGAACAAGAGACGATGAAGCCTTAACATCTAGAATAGGGATAGTTCCTGTAAGCTTGGAAAGGACTGCATTTATTGAATCAAAATCATCTCCCTTGATAGAAGAAAATGGAATTGTGATTATATCACTAAAGCTTCCCACACCCAGCTCTACTGAAGGAAGGACCAGATTGAACTTATCATTGGAAAGAGCGGCAGGATTTGTATAAAAACCTTTGCCCACTCCCTTGAGGGACATACCTGAACAACCCATTGCCCTATATTCTCTATCCAAGGGGCGATAGGAAGTAAAAGAGACAGCAAAAAGGGAGAACGAGAGGATAAATATTAATAGAAAAGCAAGAAAACGTTTCATTTATTTTCTCCCATCAATTGACTCATAATATCAGAGACAGACATAAGTCCTATGTCTTTTCCGTAACTGTAGGATATGCTGTTATAAACTGCTATTGGAGAGAGGACAGATGAAACGACTCCGTCTACTATATTTAAGAGAGCCACTACACCTACCTTCTCTAGGTTCTCTTCAAGCTCTTTTTTATCAGCCGTTTCATCCAGATTAAATACATAATCGTTTAGTTCCTCAGAGGAAAGAAGCGATACGGCTTCACTTACTGTTTTTTCCATACCTTCCAGTACACCACTGAAAAGGTTTATCATTAACTGACACTTAATGTATTCCCCCCAAGTAGGAGTAGATGAAGTAGAGAGAATATTCAACAATGGATTAAAAAGACCTGAAATAATGTCATCACAATACTGGGAGATGCTATCTCTGAGAGAATTGTAGTATTTGATTATTTCTTCTGTTTTTTCATCTGCACTATCTACATCAAACACTGGAAGAAAACCTACTATTCCATCGATTATTGTGGTTCTCCCGCTATCAAGAAGAAAAACCGTATTCTTCATTGCCTTAACTAACTCTTCATCTTCAATACTTGTTGATAGAAACTCTTTAATCTTCTCTTGGCTGAAACATTTTGCGTTGAGAGTCTGGGCCATAGCCTCTGCTTCCTCTTTGCTCTGAGGATATAAAATCGAGCCATTAAAAGCATCTGGTTTATCAATTGAAAAAGCAATGGAGCTATCTCTATCTCCAATAAAAGACCTTACTACGTCGACTTTACCTTCTTTTTCTTCTGCTCCTCCCATCTTTGGAGAGATTGTCATGGGTTTAGGTGCAACAACACCTGCCTTCTGCCATAAGTTTTCAGGAGAACATGATACAAGTAAAAACAAAGATAGAATAAACACAATAACTTTCATCAAAAACAATTTATTACAAAGAAAAAACTTAGTCAAAGTAAAAGTCAGTACTTTTTGAAGTATTCTTTTATCTTCTCTATATCTCTTGTCCGAGTCAAAGCCAGTTGTAATAGGATACGAGCCTTAGTAGGTGCAAGGTTGTCGCCAGCAATAATATTCCCCCACTTATCGAAAGTAGAGTCAGGGACTATCATTCCGTTTCCAATTCTTGAGGAACGCACAACAGGAATGGAGAGTTTCCCTATGGCTTCGTTATACTTTATGCTGTAGTTTCCATTTCCAGCACCTACTATTACAAGGCCATCGGCTTTCTCTGCGGCGGCGTAAACAAGATCTGGATCGGCATCTACATGGAAAATTAGTATTCCTACTTTAGGGAGAGTATCGATTCCATCGATAGAAAACTCACTATTTGTAGTGTGGGGCTTGAGAGACATATTATACAACAGCACATTTCTATCAAGGACATACCCCATCATTCCGAAGTCTCTGCCTCCGAAAGCTGTAACAGAAGTAGTACTTAGCTTCTGAAAGTCTCTGGCAGAATATATACTGTCAGAGAATACACACAACACTCCCAATCCCCTTGCCTTTTCGCTTGCAGCCACAGTAACTGCCTGATAAAAGTTCATAGGTCCGTCTGCACTTGTTGCCGTACTTGGTCTCATGGCTCCTGTCACCACAACAGGCTTATCTGTCTTAATGACCAGATGCAAGAAATAAGCTGTCTCTTCCATAGTGTCTGTGCCATGAGTTATGACAAAACCATCTACAGTGTCATCTTTACTGAGAGTGTTAATAGTGTTGGCTAACTTTATCCAAAGAGATGATGTGATATCATCGGAGTTGAGATTGGCAACCTGCACCTCTTCCAGGTCCGCTATCTCCTCCAGCCCCCTGATACCTCTTGCAATCTCTTTTATAGTCAGTTTTCCTGGAATATAATCCGTGGTGTCTCCCGGTCTACCTTCACCAGCTATTGTTCCACCGGTGGCAAGAACCACGACTTTCTTTCTTCTTTCCATAGACTCCTCCTGAAGAAGGATAAGGCAAAAAACAAAAGGGGTAAAGAAAAGGCTGCTTGAGAATTGTTCCCAAAACAGCCAAGTGTCAGAAAAATCAGAGGCTCTTCATCCATTTACCTTTTCTAAAGACGATGAATCCGACAATTAGCCTGACCACTTCTTCCATAGAAAGAATCAGGTAAACAAGGTGTATAGGAAGATGGAGAAGACTAGATGAAATGAGAGCCAAAGGAACACCGAACCCCCAAGTGCCCAAGATATCTATGGCGCCTGTGAGATCAGTGCGGCCTCCGGAACGGAGTATTCCTCCTGCAAGAATCATGTTGCTTACCTTTACTGGAGCCACAAATGCATAGACAAGAAGAATCAAGGACCCGATGCTCTTTACACTCTCTTCAACGTTGTAGATTGAGAGATAGAGTGGCCTTGAGAGTATTATCAGGATAGAGATAATACCACTACCCAAGAGGCCATAGACAATGAGTTTCTTTGAAGCCCAGACAGCATTGTCATACTCTTTGTTACCTAGCATTTTTCCTACCATAATGCCTGCAGCCTGAGAAACACCTGTGAGGGTCCCGATCATAATATTCTGTATAGGATATGAAAGAACCATTGCAGCTGCAGATGCTGTCCCTATATGACCATAGACTCCGCCATACACATTCTCTCCCAAGCTCCACATAAACTCACATACCATAATGGGAAGAAGAATCTTCAAGAAAGACTTGCCATACTCATTACTGTTCTTTCCTTCCACCTTTCTTGGCAGCGTCTTATATCCCAATAGAAGTACTATAATAAAAGCAACCAACTGAGATATCACAGTAGCCCAAGCCGCTCCTTCGGCACCTTTATTGAGGATGAAAATAAAGACATAGTTAAGAAGAGTATTCAAGACAACGGAGAAAAAGGTTGCATACATGGGAAGCTTCGCCCTGTCACGGCACCTGAGGGATGCAGAAGCCATCAGCGTAACTGCCATAGGAATAAAAGTGAGAGATACAATCCTTAAATAAGATGCAGCCACTACTATCGCCGTGGTGTCGGAAGAATAAAGCCCCATAATAAACTGTGGTAGGAGTACAGACACCACAAAGAATACGGCCGCCACTGATAAAGCGGAAATAAGTGAGAGACGATACGCTTTGTACTCCCCTTCCTTATCTTTCTTTCCTACATACTGGCTAAGCATAATTGAAGCAGCTGTTACAACAGCATTAATAACTGTAGAGCATAGCCCTGTAAACTTTCCAGCAAAACCTATAGCTGCAATTGAGACACTTCCCAGCTGTCCAACCATTATCTGGTCGGCGATACTGAAAGATGACTGCAATAGGCACTGTAATGTTACCGGAATGGCTATAGAAAACAAATCATGACGAAACTGACGCTTGTCCATAATTAACCTCTCTGGACAAATAGTATCCTCAAATAATCTAAATATCAAAGGTTAATCGCATAACCTACGTACTGTAAGACCTTCTTTCAAACTAACGTCAACAACCTTCACCCTATTCTTCATCTCGTTACGTCTAAATTCTTCAAGGCTTTCTACAGCATAATAAGCTCTTTGTATGTGATCCTGCGTTATAGTCGTAAGATTAAATTGCTGGGCAGAGAGACTACCATCAAAGCCGATAAGAGAAATATCTTGAGGAATTCTTTTCCCTTCCGCCTCCATAAATGCCATAAAATCTAAGGCATAGAAATCAGAGATGGCAAAGACAGATGAGAAAGAGAGGATGTAATCCATCTTCTCTTTATAGAGTTTCCATCTCTCGTCTTTGTCTATAGGAATCATCAACTCTTCTCCTTTACCTACCTTCTCTATTACTCCGTTGCACCTGTCTTCATCCATTCTCCAGTGATTGTCTGTGATGCAGAGCACACTTCTATGCCCCATGTCATATAAGTACTCACCGGCTAGTAGTCCCCCCTTTCTATTGTCGACAGTAAGCATCGCTATTTCTTCATCATCCATCTCGCACATTCCGTCATATACCACAAAGGGAATACGGCTCTCACGTCTGAGGGATGCATAATCGCTGTCACAAAAGCCTATCAAAACCAATGCGTCCATATTCCACATGGAAGCATATGTAGGGACTTCAGTTATATCTTTTGTAATCTTGACCATCATAAATAGCCCCTTCTCTTCCAAGGCTTTAGAAAGTGCATTGAGGGAAGCTGAGACAAATCCATCCTCCAATACATGTCCATGGTACTTTTCATGATCGTTAATAATTACAGCCACTATCCTTGAATCATTTCTTCCCAATAAGAGAGCCGCCATAGATGGAATATAGTTCCTTCTTTCTATACATGCCTCCACCTTCTCAATTGTGCTTTTGGAGACTTTATTCTTCTTTCCATGTAAGACATTTGAAACTGTAGCTGTGCTTATTCCCAGCTCCTCTGCAATATCTTTAATAGTAATGCGATTCTCTTCCATACTTCGATTATGCACGAGAAATCTCTTTTTGTAAGTTAGTTAATTTTATTACTTCAATTCTTTCTTTTCTAAGTTTAAGCTGAAAGAGGAGGAGTATATGAAAGACAACGCAAAAATAGAAATATGCCTTGAAGATGTGGAAAGCGTAATCAGGGCGGAGAAAGGAGGAGCAGATAGAGTCGAATTATGTGCAGACCTTTTTGAAGGAGGTACAACTCCATCTCTCGGAACATTCATTACAGCCAGGCGTCATACCACAATTACCATAAATACAATGATCAGACCAAGAGGAGGAGACTTCTGCTACTCGGATGTTGAATTTGAAGCAATGCTTGAGGATGTGAAGGCATTCAAGGAACATGGAGCCGACGGCATAGTATTCGGCATTCTCAACATTGACGGAACAATAGACAAAGAAAGGTCTAGAAGAATAATTGAAGCAGCTAGGCCTCTACCTGTTACATTCCATAGAGCCTTTGATATGTCGAAAGACTTATTCCAGTCTCTTGAAGACTTAATAGATTTGGGCGTAGATAGAATTCTTACAAGCGGAGGAGAACCTACAGTAATGGAAGGTATCATGAACCTCGAGAAACTTGTAGAGAAAGCTGGAGATAGAATCATCATAATGCCAGGCTGCGGTATTACTGAGAGTAACTTTTCTTACCTCAAAGATAGAGTTAAGGCAAAAGAGTATCATGTATACCTGCCAAAAGAAGAAGTATCTAAAATGGAGTGGAGACCTGGCCACATCTATATGGGTGGAATGCTACGCCAGCCTGAGTTCCAAATCGTCCATACGTCGGAAGAAAGAGTGAAGACTATAGTGGAGAAAAAATGATGAAAGTACTTGTAGGTGGGCTTCACCATGAAAGCGACACTTTCAATCCCATTGTCACTAAGGAAAAAGACGTAAAGATTCTTAGAGGCAATGAACTATTAAATCATAGAAGTGAAGATTCCGTTTCTGGAATAATAGAAACATTAATTAATAATAATATAGAGGTAATACCCACCCTCCTAGCCAGGGCCGTTCCCAATGGAGAGTGGGATAAATCTCTTTATCTTTCTCTAAAAAATGAAATACTGGAGGTTGCTAGACAAAACAAGGTGGATGGAGTTTGCCTTGCTTTACATGGCTCGATGAGGATCAAAGAAATCGGAGAAGCCGAAGGGGACCTCTTGGAGAGCTTAAGAGAAATATACCCCGATATCCCTATTGTCACTTCTCTCGATATGCATGCAACTATTTCAAAGAAGATGATGGAAAATGCCGATGCTTTTGTGGGATATAAGACAGCACCTCATATCGATGAGAGAGAAACAGGGGTTAAAGCAGCAGAGCTCTTACTTCACGCCATTGGTGGCGAAAAACTATCCATGTCTGCCGTCCACATTCCATTTATTGTAGCAGGAGAGAAAAGCGAGACAAACGTCAGCCCTATGAAAGAGATAATGGAAGAATTGAGGAAAGAAGAAGAGAGAGACGGTATTCTCTCACTCTCTCTTTTAATGGGCTTTCCTTGGGCAGACACACCAGACGGCGGGGTAACAGCAATAGCAGTAACAGATGGAGACAAAGAGAAAGCTGAGAAAACAGCATTGAAACTCGCTGAATATTTCTGGAATAAACGAGAAGAGTTTGTCTTCTATAATGAAACGAAGATGCCAGAGGAGGCAGTGGACAGAATACTGGAGCTAATAGAGAAAGGAAAGTGTCCTGTAGTAATAAGCGACAGTGGCGACAACCCTACTGCAGGTTCCAGCCAAGACAATACAGAATTTCTGAAAATCCTGCTTTCTTCGCCTTCCATTACAGCTCTCGATCCACCTCTAGTCTATCAAGCATTCTATGACCCAGTACTAATAGAAAAATGCTTTGAAGCTGATGAAGGCGAAACGGTGGAAGGAGAACTCGGAGCATACTTTGATAGAAATAAGAGTACTCCGATAGAAGTCAAATCAAAGGTAAAAAAACTATTTAGAAACTGGGGTGGGACATATAAGACAGACTTAGCTCTTATAGACGTAGACGGAATCGACGTCATCGTCACCAGTGAACACGTTGGGTGTTATGAACCAAGTATGATGGGTGCCTTGGGTGTAGACATAAGAGAGAGGAAGGCTGTAGTTGTAAAGCTAGGATACTTGGAGCCTGAGATCAGAGCTCTCTCCTCTTCATCTTTCATGGTACTTACAAAGGGAAGCTCCGACGAAGTATTGGAGCGTTTATCATACAAAAAGATAAAACGCCCTATTTGGCCTTTAGATAAAGAAGGGGAATTTAAGTTGGAGATTATCAAATAGGTGCAGGAATGCACCTATTTGAATCAAAGCTCAGAACACATGGAAAGAGTTTGTATACACAACACTCTCGCCCTTCTTCAGCTCTCTTGTCTCTTTCATATTTTTTAGTTCCAGGTCCCTCGCACTGTCTCCAAAAGAAACCATAGGCTCGAGACATACATACTGTCCATGCTGTGGAGCACAAGTCCAAACTGTGAAAGTATCCATAGTACCAAGAGTAGCTTTTACTCCATGAGGACCGGAAGAAGAGGTAAGTGTCACTTCCCTACTCTTCACTCCGTCGAGAATAATTGCACCAAAGTCTGTAAGTTCTCTTGAGAGTTTAATCTCATTACCATTCAGGAATGAAGGGAAGTATTGGAATACTCCGTTTATAGCTGTCTTCTTTGTGCAGTTCTCTTTCTCCGAGAAGTGTACGGAGTAAGTGTCAAGCTCAGTACCTTTTCCGTTGATATCAAGAGAGAAGGCAGGATGCCAGCCGAAAGTGTACCATAGGTCATCTTTGGCTTTTATTTCCGCTTTTGCTTCATAACCGTCACAGAGGAGAGTATATGTAACTTTCAACACAAAGCCGAAAGGATAGTTTTCTTTTCTGCTTTTCTCGCTGTCTTCAAGAACAAAAGTAATAGAAGAATCTGTTTTCTCAACAAAAGAAAACTCAGTGTCTCTTGCAAAACCATTGTTTGGCATATCATATAGAACACCGTCTACACTAATTTTATTATCTTTTGTAGGTCCGATCATAGGGAAAAGAAGAGGAGCTCTTCTAAACCAATATGTTTTGTCACCCTGCCAAAGATACTCTCTACCTTCAAATATCAAACTCTGTGGCTCTGCGCCAAGAGAAGATATCACCATAGTAATTTTGTCATTCTTAATTTCGTAGTTCATTGTCTTTCCTTTATGGAAATTATGAACCGATTTATAGAAAACTTAAACAGAAATTAATTAACCGCCGAAGAATACCATCAAGTATCCCAAGAGAGAGCCATACTCTTCCTTTCTTTCCATAACTTCTTCTTTTTCCAGGCGCACTGGGTTTCCACCGCTCTCTTGGGCTCTCTCTTTTGCTTTTGACGCCACAGATGGAGAATCGATCACAAGAACAAGCTCATGAGACAGAGCCATAGATCTGAAATTATAGTTACTAGATCCAACGACAAGCCATCTGTCATCCACAACCATCATCTTCATATGAAACAAAGGGTAATCTTCCCCGTTCTCGTCTTTTGTCACATCAAAGAAATCTGCACCGGTAGTAGATACTATGTCAGCCATACTCCAAGCCATACCAGCTTTAAGATAAGCGCGTGGATCCTGGGAGCACCATATCTCATACTCTACGCCCCTTTCTACAGCTCTCTTTATGGATTTTTTCATGTTGTCATCTGCACATGGAAGGAAGGGGCATAGGAATACAGACTCCTTCGCTTCTTCCATTAATGAGCCATACATACCTGAGATGGAGATATCGTTTTTATAAATATCTCTGTTAAAGAGCCATGCTCTATACTTGCCTCCTCCTTCATAAGTATTGAAGGAATTGATATCAATCTGGTCAACAGAACCCCTGTTCCAGCTGGAGACGAACTCCTCTAGTAGGAGCCTGGAAAGAGACGGAGAATAGAAGAGATACATACTATCCCTCTGATTCTTTTCTCCCGCTCCTATAGATATATAGTTAAGGTTCATACCTCCGACTACTGCAACTTTTCCATCTATAACAATAAGTTTACGATGGTCTCTAACTAGTAATTGAGATGGATTTACGACATGAGTGAAAGAGAGTGGAGCATAGATCAAAAGATTTATCCCGCTTTCCCTCAGATAATTGAGAGGCGTCATGACATACTTTGTGTCTGTCATATCCATATTTGATGAGCCGTCGACAATTAAGTATATTCTTACCCCCTCTTCAGCTTTTCTCTCCATGGTAGAGAAGAGATTCTCCAAAGCAGGAGAAGAAGAACCAAGATAGAGGGACATTACAATATAGTCTTCAGCGTTTTCCACTTCCTCTTCCAGTCTCTCCAGCCACTCTTCTCCATCAAAGAACATATCAGGTTCATCGACAAAGACTTCCTTTCCGCCGTAATAAGAAAGTTTCTCTCCAATAGTAATATCAGAAGATGTAGTTACATCAGATACAAAAGGAGCAGTGGAAGTACATGAAAAGAGTAGAAACAATATGAATAAAAAAAACATTCCATACACTTTTTTTCTCATCACTCTCTCCTTATGAATAACAGAAACCAAAATCGATAGTGATGTATCCTTCGATTTTACTCAATAGGGGACAAGAAAAACTTAAAAATCATCGACACATTTTCTACGAAACGCCTAATTTTGTGTCAAAGAGAGTGTATCTCTCTTCATCATCTCTACCAGTTTCGAAGCAGAGAATTCAATAGGCAGAGACTCCATCC
>CAMEQB010000053.1 GCA_945932505.1 uncultured Spirochaetales bacterium | reverse complement strand
TTCTATTCTTGTCTTATATGCATTGGGATACATATCTTTTGCATAATTCCAGTAGTATATGGCTTTATCTTTATCTTGGATTTTATAATAAAAATCACCAATAATAAGGGCATATTGTGCATTACCATCGAAAGTGCTTTCTATAAAAGATTGAGGTTTTGCCCTATATTCACGTTTTGAGAATATATTAAAGGCTTTATCTGCAATGGAAAGGAAGTTATTACTGATGCCTTCTTCTTTATAAAGCATCTCCAAACTTTCCTGTATCAACATGGAAGTTGCGTTACCATTTATTAATGCAAAACAGTAGTCATATACAGGTAGGCTTTCTTTTAAATCAGATATTAACAACACTGCTTCATCAATACGCCCCAGATCATTAAGAACCTTGAAGAACTGAATCTTGTCACTGGAGTTCATGGCATTTAGTTCGAACAGAATCTCTCCAGCACTATATGCTTCCTGGCTGACACCTTTGTATAAGAGAATCTTTAAAATAACAGGACTGGTTTTATCATACATAAGAATGTAGATGCGGGCTGAATCGACAGCATTTTTGTAGTTTCCTGTGTAGTAAAGAGATAAGGCATTATAATACAAGGCTTCCTTTTCCAATCCCTTTGACTCTATTGTCTCTGTGGAAATATTCTTAACCCTTTCCCAGTCCCCAGTCTTAGCGATATCATCCAGGTCATTCTTATTACAAGAAACTAAAAAAAGAAAGGACGACAAGATAAGAACAAGTTTTACTATTCTCATCATATCGCCCTCCCAAATATATAATCAGGCCCCCGATAAGCCGAGTTCTGTTTATGTAATCATCTATCTAGCCTGACAATTACTTGTCAGATCAAGCGACCTACCCGTGGATATAGCCGGACAAGCCACCCACATACTTGGTCTTGCTCCCAGTGAGGTTTACCATGCCTTACCTGTCACCAGATAAGCGGTGGTCTCTTACACCACCATTTCACCCTTACCTTTCGGCGGTATACTTTCTGTTGCACTCTCTGTAGCATCACTGCTCCTGGCCGTTAGCCAGCACTGTGTCCTTTGGAGCCCGGACTTTCCTCTATATTTCAAGCGATTACTTCGGGAACCTGGAAAATACAGATTAGAAATCCATATCCAAATCGGATCCTTCAAGGATTTCATCGTTATCTTCAACAGTTTCATCACTGTTCTCACTACTCTTGATAACATTTCTTGCAGCATCAAAGTCATCAAAAATATAGTTCTTCTCTTCTTCTGCTGGGAGATCCTCTCTGTAATAGATCATTCTTGAGCAATATGGGCAAGTATCGATATCGCCATTATGCTGCTTGATTCTAAGATCAATTACAAACTGCATTGGAAGAACAGTGTTACATCCCATACAAACCTGACCATAAACAGGAACGAGACCTACTCCACCCTTTTTCTTTGCAATGTTATAGAGCTTGTTGAAGTAATCATCAGAAACAGAATCACCCTTGATAGATGCAATCTCTTCATCAATGATTTCAATTCTCTTGTTGATCTCTTCAATCTTTCCATCAACTTCCATTGATTCTTTATCATACTCAGTCTGAAGATCATTGCAGTGCTCTGTCATTTCAGCAACACTCTTGCTGATTTCTTCAATCTCGTCTTTCTTAGATTTCTTAAGCTTTCTAAGTGTATTGAAATTTGCTTCAGCATCAGCATGTTCTTTTGTAAGAGCTTCAAACTCTCTCTGAGAAGAAGCGAACTCAAATCTTCTCTGGCATTCCTGAGATTTGGCAAAAGCATCATCGTATTGAATGGAGAGAGATTTTTCACTCTCGATAGCAGCTTCCAACTGTGCATTAAGATCTTCAAGTGCTGCCTTGGCCTTATTCAGTTCAGCTGTATCTCTACCCAGTTTCTCTGGTATAATCTCCTTCTGCTTCTCCTGATCCAGCTTCTCTGTAATCTTTTCCTGAAGTCTGATCAGGCAATCAAGCTTTGTATTGTTTTCTGCCATTTATAATATTCTCCTACCAACAATCCATGTTAACGGATTTTTCTATCTTTATCTACTCTAATTAGTTCCAGTCCTTCAACTGTCTGCTTCTCTTTGGGTGTCTCAGACGTCTGAGAGCCTTGGCTTCAATCTGTCTGATTCTTTCTCTTGTAACATCGAAGTATAATCCGACCTCTTCAAGAGTGAGTGCATATCCATCATCCAGGCCAAATCTCATTCTCAAGACTTCCTGCTCTCTTTCAGGTAGACCGGAAAGAAGCTCTCTGATCTTATCCTGTAGAAGCTTATAAGCTGTCTGGTTTGCAGGGTTCTCAGCATCTTTGTCTTCGATGAAGTCAGAAAGTACTGAATCTTCCTCTTCACCAACTGGTGTTTCAAGACTTATAGGCTCCCTGGCAACACTCTTAACAGTCTTTACCTTGCTTTCTGGCCACTGCAATTCATCAGCAATCTCTTTGTCGGTGGGTTCTCTACCAAGAGACTGCATAAGTACTCTAGATACCCTAACAACCTTGTTGATCTGCTCAATCATATGAACAGGGACTCTGATTGTTCTTGCCTGGTCAGAGATACTACGTGTAATAGCCTGTCTGATCCACCAAGTAGCATAAGTTGAGAACTTAAATCCCTTTGCATACTCAAACTTTTCTACGGCCTTAATAAGACCAATATTACCTTCCTGAACAAGATCGAAGAACTGTAGCCCTCTATTTGTATATTTCTTGGCAATAGAGACTACAAGTCTAAGGTTAGCCTTAATAAGTCTATCTTTAGCAACCTTAAGAATACGCTGACCATACTGAATGTTCTTAACATCTTCTATTACTTTAGATGTACTGCATTCAAAGTCGCTTTCAATAGTCCTAAGCTTCTTCTCTGTAAGCTGAAGTTCCTTAATAAGATCCTTAATAGTCTCCACATCAAGACCAAGGTTCTCTTCAATCATCTGAGCCTTGGATCTTGTTGCAAGATCACGACCAAGCTGACGTTGTTCACGGACAGAAGAGATGTGAAGCTTAGATTCGATATCAGCTTTCTTTGCATTGCAAGCAATAATAGTGTCCTTAGCTTTCACGAAAGTATCTGTAAGATCATCGATATCTTCCTGCTGGAGCTCAATAGAACTGATCCAATCGATGACTGGAATATAGTTATTGCTTTCCAAGACTTCTATCTCTTTTTCAGCGTCCTTGAATCTCTTTGCAAGAGCTTGACCGATTGCAGTATTCTCTTCCCTAAGCTTGTTATGGAACTTGTTGATTTCTCTTTCAAGATCCTGTGGCTTCATATCCTTGTGTTCTTCTCTGAACTTAGCATCACGCTCAGCTGCATCTCTTACAAGGGCGAGGTTTCTCTCCTCTTCTTCCTTCTTGATATCAATCTGAGCCTGTCTGTATTCAGTAATGAGAGAACGGCGCGAACAATCTCTGCACCAATCAATCCAAGCTTCTCTGGAATCAAAGTCAGCCCTCTTCTTTCCTTCGTATCTAGGGCTCTTTTCATCAGGATGTCCACCAAGTCTATTCAAGAGATCTTCTCTCTTACGCATCAACTCCTGATTCATTTCAGGATCATCAGAAGAAAGGAGAACTTTGCTCTTTAGTTCATTATACTCAGAAATAGCCTTGGATACATCTTTTCCAAGAGCATCCTTGTAGTTTGCGTTATATCTCTTTTGAATAGATAAGAACTCTTTTATTTCTTCAGGACTTAAGGTGTCTTCACTTTCTTCATCGATTTTCTTGTTAATATTCTCGATGACCTTAGTAAAGAAGGAAATAAGTATTCCAGATTCCCTGATGACGGAGTTAACAATCTGAGAGCCCTTCTCCATCTGTTTTGCAAGCTCTACTTCCTGTTCTCCGGTAAGAAGTTTTTCATTACCAATCTCTTTTAAGTAGAGTCTGATAGGGTCGTCCTGACTTGTATCATATTTACTTGAGCTCTGATGGGATGAACGATGCTCAGATGTATGTTCGCTGAAGGAAGATATATCAATGAATCTTTCACTGGTTTCAGCATCTTCATCAGTGCCTTTCCATTCATTCATATTATCTTCAGCGTACTCTTCTTCCTCGTCTACATCGTCTTCATCTTCGTCTTCGTCATCATCGCTTCTTTTCTTTTCGTCATCATCGTTGAAATCTACATCTTTCTCCAGCTCGTTTAAGTCGTCAGCTGTAGGTTCATCGTCATCAAAATCATCAAATTCATCGTCATCAAGAGAAAGAGGATCTTCTAAAGATACTTTCCCTTCAAGTTCTTCTTCTGTAGGCTCTTCTTCGTCAAAATCTGATCCATCTTCACTTTCAGTATAATGGACGTCAAATTCTTTCAAAGCTTCTATAATTTCATCATTGGTATAACTCTTACCTTCTTTATACGCTTTTTTTGCAGCAATAACGTCCACCAAGGAAACAAAGCCCTTGTCTTTCTCAAGCTTAATCAGACTAAGTAGTAGATCACTTCTTTTGATGTCTTCAGCCATTTATTCCTCACTATTCACTTTGACTAAGAGAAGTTTACTTCTCAATTCTTTTATTAATTTATCCAGCTTTACTTTTCTCTCCAATAGATCCTGAACCTCATCAGGATCCAATGTATTGCTAAGTTTAAGCTGAGTGGTCAATACATCCCTTTTCCTCTCCATGGATCTCAACCTGATTCTATCTATTGCTTCATCCAGGGCTTCTTCTTGCATCTTGCCATATTCATCTAAGGCAAATGACGTGGAAACCATACTTAATAATTCAGGGTCATCCAGATATGTTAAGAAAAGTTCATTAGATTCAACTCCATCACGCATGGCATTTTCTATCGCCATGTAAAGCTTTTGTGCATCTCTGTCTTCCAGGTCACCAAAGGAAAGCTTAGAACGATATGTTCTGAAAATCGATCTATGATTCGCCAGATAGAGCATGGCAAATAGATCAATAGAGATATTTCTCTCTCTTTCCTTGCTTACAGCTTCTTCTTTACCGCCTTCCACACTTCTAAGAGTGGTTCTGGCCTTGTTCAGATCCTCCTTAATGGTTTCGTCCGATACACCCAGTATTGTAGAAAGAGATAATATATAGCTGTCTCTTTCTACTTCACTACTGCATCCGGCAAGATACTCGGAAAGAGAATTTAGAAAATCCACTTTTCCTCTGGCAGTCTTTATATCATAACGATTTAAGTTTGTTTGCACAAGATAGTCAAAGCCAGAAACATAGGGTTCAAATTCGTTTTTTACTCCTTCCTCCCCGTCTCTTTCCAACAGCTCAGATGCATCCTTTGCAGTAGAAAGTTTATGTACTCTTTGTTCAAATCCATTTCTATTTAGAATCAACAATGCTCTCTCTGTAGATTTCTGACCAGCAGCATCACTATCATAGAGAATATTAAAGACTTGGTTATTAGGGTACCACTTCTTCATATTTGCACACTGCTCATTTGTAAATGATGTTCCAAGGGATGCTATTGCGCTTGTGTATCCTGCTTGATGCATGGATACTACATCAAAGTTACCTTCGCATAGTATTGGGCCAATCTTCCCTTCAGCAATTGTGTTTTTAGCTTCATATAGGCCAAAGTAATTCTCTTTCTTTTGGTAAATTTGTGTCTCAGGGCTATTTATGTATTTCGGTGCCTTTTCGTCTCCTGTAAGATCTCTACCAGAAAAAGCTATAGTTCTACCTTGTCTATCGCGAATAGGGAACATTAATCTTCCCCTAAAGAGTGGCCATTTCTCAGACTTTTGGCTAAATAAGCCACTTTGCTTTAAGAAAGCGTCACTATACCCCTTATTCTTTAGGAAGTTATACAACCAGTCTTTATTAAAAGGTGCATATCCCAGCTGGAACTTCTCTATCATTTCCTGGCTAACGTTTCTTTTCTTCAAATACTCTCTTGCGTTATCACCCTCTTTAGAACTAACAAGAAGGTAATGGAAAGCATTTGATAGACGAGAATAAAGGTCATAGAGATTCTCTTTTTCTTCTCTCCTCTTTTTTGCTTCATCTTTATTGTATGAAGAAGATGCTTCCTCCAGCTCAACTCCAGCTTTTTTTGCTAAAATCTCAACAGCAGTAGAAAAATCCACTCCTTCTTTTTTCATTATAAGAGAGAATATATCACCAGACTCATGACAACCAAAGCAATAGAAAGTCCCTCTATTGTCATCTAACTTACAAGAAGGAGTACGTTCATTACCTCCTCCATGGAATGGGCATTTGACCCACTTGGAGCCTCCCTTGTTTTCAATGAAGGCATAGTTTTGCATCACGTCAGAAATAGTGACGCGACTTCTAATATTATCGATAGTTCTATCAGTAAAACGCGGCATAAGACTCCATTATTAATATATCGTAAAATTAATAGAAAACAAAAAGAAATTATTAAAAAAACTTCTTTTTTTTCATTTTCACATAAGGTACGTTTTCTTTTCCCTTATCAAGTAGCTCTTGTATTGTGTCTTTATTAATAATTGGCCCTTTACCTATTCCAGGACAGCTTCTTTTCTCACTTTCCCAGTTTTCCCTGTTTTCAACTATGCTAGGCCAAAATGGATATGTCCTACATTGTAAAGGTCTACCTTCATATATAGAACAACCATTTGCACCTAGGAAAATACAATCATAGTTATCCTTTTCTTTCAAAGAAACCAAGAAATATAATCCATAGTCTACATCACGAGTATATAGGGATAAGAATTCATCTTTTGATAACCCTAAAACTCGGCTGGCATTTTCAATGTCTTTTTCTGAAAGAAAAACATATCCTGGCTCAGAAGAACAGCAATACCTACATCTCTGACACTGAAAGCAAAGACCTGAATCATAGAACATGATATACTCCCAAAATAAAAGCCTCCGATTAAGGAGGCTTATTGGAGAGAGAAGGATTCGGACCTTCGAAGGCATAGCCAACAGATTTACAGTCTGCCCCCTTTGACCGCTCGGGAACCTCTCCAATCAACATGACTATTAAACGAAAAAACTAAGGTCTTAGTCAATAGAATTTTAGAAAAAAAAGAAGCTTCAATTGTGCAGAAGCTTCTTATTCTTTTGTTCATAAAGAGTTATTAAGAAAAAAATCTTTCTCTAATAACTCTAGCAAATGGTTCTGGGAGGAATCCTGTGACATCAACACCATATTTTATGAATTCTTTAATACTAGAAGACCTTGTTGATATGTTCTCACGTGAGGCAGAAAAGTAAATTGTCTCTATATTACTTTCAATAAATTTGTTATTTCTCTCTAAATCAGACTCATATCTAAAGTCTTCTTCATCTCTTAATCCTTTTATGATCCATTTTGCTCCAAGTTCCTTTGCATGCGTTACAACAAGCCCTCTTATAAGGCATACTTCCACATTGCTTATTTCCTTAACACTTTCTTTAACAAGCTCTAATCTCTCCTCTACTGTAAATAGTGGAGTCTTGCTGCTATTAACACCTACAGCCACATAGACTTTATCAAAGAGGGCTGATGCTCTTTTGACTATGTCCAAGTGGCCGTTTGTCATAGGATCAAATGAACCAGGAAATACTGCAGTCTTCACGCTTTTAATCCTTCAACATAATTCTTCATTTTTAATGAATCATCTTTGTTTTCTACTTCAATACGCTTCACAATAGTATATTTACCATCTTCACTCTTCTGGCATACACCAAAAGTACCGGAACCAAGATAACTTATGGATTGACCTTCTTCCAGCACTTCTTTTTCTTTTATAGAAGAAAGCATACAGTCAAAGTGAATGTATTCACCATTTACTAAGAAAGAATCTGCAATCAACTCTATTTTCTCTCCGCAATATGGACAGACTGGATATGGTTCAGATACATATTTCGGCATAGGAACATCAAGCTGAGAGTGATAAGTTCGTCTTAATGGAACTCCAGCAACCTGAGAGAGTGTGGAGAAGCCACTAATAGGAAGCTTCCCCTGTCTACCCCCTTTCTTTGCTTTTTCACTCTTTAAAGGCTTTCCCTGTTTCTTCTGATTTCTCTGAGGTGCCTGTTTAGAATTCTTTTTATATTTTTTATTATTTTGATTCTCCATGATTACCTCAGAAACTATATCTAGCTCCAAATGCGATACTAGGAATTACTTTCTTTGCTGCATTAGACCTGAATACTACCCCTGCTTCTCCAAAGATTGATAGATTATCAATGACTTCTATCTCATATCCTATGCCACCGCCAAGTATAACGCCAGTTGGTCTACCTGAACCGATTCCAATTGAAATACCGGCTTCACCAAAAACATATAAGCCCTCTGGTATAGAAAAGTTGTACTTTAAATATCCTTCAATTGGCATATATCCACTTAAGTCATAACCAAGCTTCAATCCTGCATCAAAGCGATCATTTATCTTATATTCTCCTCTAACTTCTAATCCAAGAACAAATGGGCTAGATGGATAAGAGAAATCAAGCTCACCCTTAACAGATACACCAAGAGAGATATTATTAATAATACTACCAGCTTTAGTAAGTGGCTCCACAGTAGTAATTTTATTACTATTTTCTTCAGTAGATACTGGAGTATCACTAGAAGCATTTGGTTCTTCTATAGTTACTGGTACTTCACTCAAACTCTCAAGAAGAGGCATAGGAGTATAAGCAAGTATCAAATCGCTAAGTGCATCAAGCGCTACGGAAATATAGCTATCATCTACCAATGGATATGTAAGTTCGATTCCATCTTCTTTTAGAGTGTAATATACATACTTGCTCTCTTCAGGAAAATTAGCCTTGAGTATCTCAATTGCCTCATTAATTTCACTTGAAGAGAAAGACTCGTCAGAAGTAATGAAAGCAGAATTATTTGTAGCAGTGATGTATACTTTCTTACCATAGAGCTGATACTCTCTCTTAAATGTTCCCTCTATATCACTACCATTTTCTATTAGAGACAATACGATATCTCTTAAAATAAAGAGATTATCATATACTTCAGCCTTTTCCTTTCCAAAGAAATACTCAGGATAAGAAAGAGTCAAAGTCTTGCCATCAAACTCGTATACTACAGCTTCACTTAATGCTGGATATTCCCCAACAACTTTTTCAAGTACTGAAATGACAAAAGATATAGTTGGATATGGCTCAGAGAAAGCAAATACAGCATTATCAGAAGAAACTACAAATTCAGCAGAAACACCATCGATGGTAAATCTATCTGAAAGGATTAAGTTTGCATCCTCTCTATTTGATTCTTCAAGGATAGTTTCATTAATAGTAGTTTCAGTATTGACTACATCAACCAAAGATGAAGCTGAAGTGATAGCTTCTTTAGACTCAATTTCAACATTCGACTTATTATCACTAACGAATACAGGAGTCTGAGGAACCGCAGTTTTTTCCTCTATTGTTGGAATGACCTCAATAGTCACTTTCTTCTCTTCATTATTTAATGGAATAGTATTGCCGACTACTTCAACTTTATCTGTTTCCTTTTCAGTAGAAGCAACGACCTCACTAGAAATACTTGTCTTCTCTTCCACCACATTAACAGGTACTGGAACAGTAACAATTGAATTGGATGAGTTATCACTCTGAACAACGGCATCCTTATTTACGAGAGCTGAAGGATTAGCAACAGCTTTTGTTTCATTATCTTTTTTCTTACAAGAAGAAAGACTCAAAAGAACAAGAAGAGCAACCAATGCGATTGAACAGATCTTTAATATTTTTTTCTTAGTCTTCATGAACACCTCTTATGTATTCTTATAAACAAATAATAATTGCAGAAGTGACATTATACAATCCAACTTTATTTCAATACATTTATTTTCCACATAAAAAGGGCTGGTTTCCCAGCCCTTTTTGTATCTCACGGAGAGAATTAGAATGTAATCTTTGCACCAACTGTGATTCCAGGAACAGCCTGAACCTTTTCAGCAAATACAAGATCAAGGTTAGCTTCACCAAATACAGAGATAGTATCTGTGATACCCATCTCATATCCAAGTCCAGCGCCAACAACTGGCTGAACCTTGCGGCCTTCACCAACGCCAATTCTTGCACCTGCATCAGCCTTGACATAGAGTCCATCGAATGGGAGGTTGTACTTAACAAATGCCTTGAGTGGTACATAGCCATCCATATCGTATCCAACACTGAAACCAGTTCCGAACTTTGATGTGACATCCCAACCAAATCTAGCTTCGAATGTAGGATAGAATGGTCCATCATAGTTGAAGTTGAGGTTAGCTGAAGCAGCAACACCAACAGAGAACTTATTAATTGTCTCAACAGCCTTTGGTTCTGGAGCTGCAACAGGTTCTACTGCAACAGGAGCTGGAGCTTCTACTGGAGCTGGTTCAACAGGTGCTTCAACAACTACTGGAGCTTCAACAACTTCTTCGACTACTGGAGCCTTCTCTTCTGCCTT
>CAMEQB010000052.1 GCA_945932505.1 uncultured Spirochaetales bacterium | reverse complement strand
ATATGGCGATACCTGTCTCCTCGCTGACAGCATAGACATTCTCATAAGAGGAAGATAATGCTTGGATTACATTATTCTTTATCTTGATGTTCTTTATTTCGTTGTCTACATCTCTAAGAGCAAAGAGAAATGTAGAAGCTTTACCTTCTTTGTTATTGATGGGGATAATCGATAGCCTTGACCAGCGGTTGTCTTTGTTTTGAAAGTCGTGGTTTATCAGTTTATTCTTTTTGAGCCTTTTGTGTAGACAAGACGGCTGGACAAACTCCAATAGTGGAATAACCTCTTCTTTTTTCGCCATGGAATAAACTAGGTTATTTATTCCGAGCTCCAGATCTTCTTCTTCACCATAGGAGTCATGGTATCCTGTTTTTGAGATGACTCTCCGCATATTTTTGTTTTCTATGTCGACGAAATAAAGGGAGTCGAAGGCGCTTCCCATAGCCTCGATTATGGCTGAGTGCCGCTGCTCTTCTTTCAAGAGCTTTTCAAGATTTCTATTTGCCTTCTTCTCATTCTCCAAGGCTTCCAGCTCTTTTATCTTGTCCTTGTGAATGGTCTCAACAACAAAGAATACATGTAATAGTTTTCCTTTGTCGTCTCTCCCCCCATCTATAAATGAACAGCGTGTCCATTGTTCTTCTTTTGTGTCTGTTTTACTTAAGAATGCGGGGCTAAGGTACTCGAAGTATATCTTCTTTTTTCCTTCCAACCTTTCTTGGAGTGTATCGAGGTCAAGGAATTCCCTCATTCCTGGAATAAAGGAGGACACCACCATATGAGAGACGAAGTATTCAAAGCCTGACTTAATATCTCCTTCTTTTCCTATTCTCTCTTGGACAAGGTCAAAGGAAGAAAGCTCATGGTATCTACCTGTGGTTAAATCAATATCATAGATAGAAGTGTATATTCCTCCTAGGGACTTTATGAGTCTATCCTCTTCCATAATGCTCATTCTCCACTCTGAGATACAGTTTGACTCCTTATCCCTAGCATAATTAGATTTCTCTATTCACTACACCTTCAAGGTATCCAACTGTGAACTCGGCCCAAGAATATTGTGCCATGTACTCGCCGCTATACTCGTTGATCGCATCGCTGTCACCGTTCATGAAGGAGTAGTAGTCACAGTCGGTAAGATCTGTCTTTATTGAAATATAACCACGACTTTTATTAAATAAATCAGGGCAGCCAAGAGAAGAGAATGTCTTTCTCATGGATGCAACAAGGTTTCTGATCTGACTCTGTACTGAGAGGCCGTCTTCCTTATCTTCAAATAAAACAGCAGCCAGCTCCGCCATAGATACGCTGGCGCCCTTTCTATGCACTAGGTATGCAAAGAGCTCCTTTGCCTTTGAAAGCTGGAATACAACCGGCTTATTTTTCCAGAATACTTCGAAGTTTCCGAAACACTGGACCCTTACCTTGGGCTCCTCTTCTTTTTCTTCCACAAAACCTCTTGCATTGGAGGCGGCTCTCTTTTCCATGATGATGTAATCTAGTTCTTTTCTTGCAGCTTCCCTTGTTACAGGCTTCACGATATACCCCGAGACATGGAGCTTAAAGGCATCTACAGCATACTCTGGGCAGCTGGTAACAAATACTACATGGCACTCTGGACAAAGCTCCTTGATCTTTGCTGCAAGCATCAAACCATTTAAAGTTCCACCTGAAAGATAAAGCTGGATATCTAGAAAAGCTGCATCGGCTTTCCCTGTTTTGAAGTAATCGATAGTATCCTCAGCGTTTGAAAACGTGAGGACTTTGTCAACATCATCCATGCTATCCAGGACGGCTTCGAGACACATTAAAGAAATTTCTTCATCATCAACGGCAACTACTGTCATTAGTAGAATAGTATTTCTCTTTACCCATTTTGTGAAGGTGTAATTTTCAAAGAGTAGAATCCTTATATGCGTTTATTGCGTTTATTACTTTGTTATACTCACTGGTCACAGATAAATATAATCTATCTGCTTCTCTAGGGTTGTCCACCTTTCTTGGTCTAAGGAGTTCCGTAAGGTTACTAGTTGCCTTCGCTAGGTCATTATATCCAAGGTTTAATGCCACACCCTTCAGCGTATGGGCGTTAAGAAAGGCTCTCTCCCAGTCCCTTTCGCTGATGGCGGCGCCAATTTCAGAATACTCTTTTGCAGACAAAAACTTTATAGACAGGCGGGCAATAAGATTTTCGTTACCTAGTCTTCTTTTTATACCATCCCAATCTCCACCCATCATGGAGTAGCATTCTTCAATTGTCATTAATAGCCTTCCTTACGTTGTCATTGTAGTAGGAGAAGTGCAATGAGAGTGTTACAAATTTTATGTTCATTTTATAGCTTTTGGAAAAAAATGGACAAAAAAGCTTATTTGGTAAAAACTGCTTGTTTCCTAAGCGAGAGAAAACAAGCAGTGAAATAAGTTCATTTGTAATACTCAGGACAAAGAATCGTAGAGAGCTTCATATTTCTTTGAAGAGTTGGTCCATGACCAGTCTTCCTTCATAGCTCTCTTTGCCATAGCCTTCCACTCTGTAGTGTTGTCGTTATAGAGCCACTCTGCATGATTGATCCTATCCAAAAGCTCAGAAGAGGAGTAACCCTTGAAGGAGAATCCTGTTCCGCTTCCTTCATACTGGTTGTATGGCTTTACAGTATCTTTTAGTCCTCCGATTTCATGGACGATAGGAAGTGAGCCATATCTTAGGGCGATAAGCTGTGTCAGGCCACATGGCTCAAAGGCGGAAGGAACCAAGAACGCATCGCACCCTGCATAGATAAGATGAGAGAGCTCCTCATCATATCCGATTCTTGCTGCAATTTTATTAGGATACTTTCTACTGTAGTAGCGGAACATATTTTCATATCTCTCGTCACCACTACCAAGGACTATAAGATTAATGTCTCTTCTAGCAAGCTCATCCATTATTCCGTCAACTAAATCCAAGCCCTTTTGGTCTGTGAGACGTGAGACGATGGCAAGAGTAAATACATCACCGTTCTCTGGTAGACCATATCTCTTCTGGAGCTCAATCTTGTTCTCTTTTTTTCCGTTCCAGAAGTTTCTTGTATCATAATTCTTAGTAATATGTGGGTCTGTCTTTGGGTTCCATACTTCGCAGTCGATACCGTTTACAATACCCATCAGCCTATCTCTTCTCCATTTAAGGATGTCGTCCAGACCGTCGCTGAAGGCAGGAGTCTGAATCTCACCTGCGTAGCTTTCGCTGACAGTTGTGACCCAATCGGAGTAGACGATGCCTCCGCGGAGCATTGTGGCATTCCATTCATCCCAAGGCATCGATGTGTCCTGGTAAGGAGAGACAAGCTTTCCTGGCTGGAAACACTCTGAAGGGAGGCCTGTAACCCATCTGAGATGACCTACGTTCCAACACCCCTGGAAGCGTATATTGTGGATGGTCATTATTGTTCTGATTCCTCTGAAGAAGGGGTCTCCCTGGAAGACTGTATTAAGATAAACAGGGACAAGTGCCGCCTGCCAGTCGTGTGCATGAATGATATCTGGTCTGAAACCGATGAGTGGGAGGGCGGAGAGCACAGCTTTTGAGAAATAAGCGAATCTCTCAAGGTCTGAGAAAAGATCGAAGTATGGTTTTGATCCGGAGAAATATTGATTGTTATCAACAAAATAATATGTGATTCCATCTTCAACCAGAGTGTTGATTCCTACATAGATTCTGTTGTCCATTTGGAAATAGCAGACACTTTTCAGTCTCTCTTTGTATTTTTCCTTCATGCAGGCATATTGGGGAAGGATGACTCTAGTGTCATATTTCTTTTTATCAAGATTCTTCGGTAAACTTCCTACAACGTCTGCCAAGCCACCTGTCTTGACAAAAGGAACGCATTCCGAGGCGACGAATAGAATATTTTTCATAAAAAACCTCTCTTTTGTACTAGCTTACAACAGAGAGGCGAAAAATCAAAAGCGAATTTGAAAGGAATTTATCTTTCTGTGAAGTATTGAGGCATTGTTTCTCTGAAAGAGACCGTTTCTTTCTTGAGTTTTGTCATATGTGCCTTGTCCAGAGCCAAAAGTTTTTCAGTGTCTTTCTTTTTTATGGCATCCAAAATTACCTTGTGCTGTTTTATTACATCCTCGCTGATTGCATCGAACATAAAAGAGATAAGGCGCATTCTATGGTAGTTGCCGTTTCGTGTCAGGATAAAGTCGAAGACCCCCTCTCTATCTGCACCCTTGAATATTACTGAATGGAATTGGTCGTCAAGCTTCAATAAGAGAGGTGTGTCTCTAAGGGCAAAAGCCTTCTCCTGCCTGTCAACAAGGTCCTCCATCTCTGAAACAAGGTCGTCGTTGATATTCTCAATAAAACTGGGGATGGAACCAAGCTCCAGGTTCAGTCTTATAAATCTCTCGTCATCAGCCATTCTGAGATTGATCCTACTTACGTATGTTCCTCTCTGTGGATATATATCGATCAAATGCTCTTCTGCTAGTTTCTTGACGGCATCGCGGACAGGAGAACGGCTTACACCGAAAAGTGCAGATAGCTGATTTAAGTTCAATTCTGTCCCTGGTTTTAATGTCAAATCGAGAATCTCTTTTCTCAATTCATCAAATACATTTCCTCTTTCCATAATACAATTATATAATAAGAGTGGTGCGAGTGGGTTAAAAAATATCTAAAATATTAGTTATCTATAGTTTTTTTGTAGTACAGAAAAGAATTGTTGCATCTAATATTTTAGTATGATACTCTTAAAACGTACCAAAAACATAATATTGGAGGATCACAGATGAAACTTAGTCTAGAAGGTTTGAAAAACAGAGGAGAATGGGAAAAAGCAGGTATTATCCTTCCAAAGTTTGATATAGAAAAAATGAGAAAGGCTACAGATGAGAATCCAACATGGATTCACTTCGGTGCAGGAAATATCTTCAGATGCTTTCCAGCTGCAAGAATGCAGGAATTAATTGAAAAAGGTCTTAGTGATACAGGTATCATTGTAGCTGAGAGCTTTGACTACGAAATTGTAGACAAGATCTATAATCCTCATGACAGCCTCACTCTTTCCGTCACACTGAAAAGCGACGCTTCCATAAAGAATCAGGTGGTGGCTTCAGTTTCCAAAGCTCTCAAGTGCTCTCCTTCTTTCCCTGAAGATTACGAAAGCTTGAAGAAGGCATTCAGAAATCCAAAACTGCAGATGGTTTCCTTCACAATCACAGAGAAGGGATATGCAACAGCTCCAAAGTATGTTCAGGATGATATCCCTAAGGGACCAGAGAATTGTTCAACAGTCATCTGTATGGTTACTGCCCTCGCGCTCGAGAGATTCAAGGCTGGCGCTTACCCATTTGCTTTTGTTTCCATGGACAACTGCTCCCATAACGGAGAGAAGCTCCAGAAGGGTGTAATGGAAGTAGCTGAAGCATGGAAGAATCTTGGCTTTGTCGGCGATGACTTCATCCAGTATCTCTCTAACCCAGAAAAAGTAGCATTCCCATGGTCTATGATCGATAAGATCACTCCTAGACCAGATAAAGGAGTGGCAAAGATGCTCTCCGATCTTGGTTTTGAAGACACGGAAGTAGTAGTAACCGGCAAGAACACATGGATTGCTCCTTTTGTAAACTCCGAGGAATGCGAATACCTTGTAATCGAGGATTCTTTTCCAAACGGCAGACCAAGACTTGAAGAAAGCGGCATCTATATGACAGATAGAGACACTGTAAACAAGGTAGAAAAGATGAAGGTCTGCACATGTCTCAATCCTCTCCATACAGCAATGTCCATTATGGGATGCCTCCTGGGATACACAAAGATCAGCGATGAAATGAAGGACGAAGACATCGTCAAATACATCAAGAGGCTTGGATATGTGGAAGGTATGCCTGTCGTAGTAGACCCAGGAATCATAAGTCCTAAGTCATTTATCGACGATGTTGTAGAGAAGAGACTTGCAAACCCGTTCATGCCTGATACTCCTCAGAGAATTGCAACAGATACAAGCCAGAAGCTTGCTATCAGATTCGGCGAGAATATCAAGAACTATATGGCTTCAAATACACTCTCCCTATCCACTTTGAAGTGCATGCCTCTTGTTTTGGCTTCCTGGATGAGGTACTTACTTGCCGTTGACGACAACGGCGAAAGCTTCCAGCCAAGCCCAGATCCACTTCTCGAGTCCAGCCAGAAGGTTGTAGAGTCCATCAAGCTCGGAGACCAGGGACCTTTTGATGAGATTTTGAAACCACTTATGGAGAATGAGGCTATCTTCGGCTTCAACCTCTACACATCTCCTCTCAAGGACAAGGTTCTTGAAGCCTTTGCTTCCCTTGTGAAGGGTAAGGGAGCTGTAAGAGAGACTCTCCATAGATATGTAACTGAGTAGTATTTAAATACTCTTTAGCGGGACGGCAGCGATGTCGCCCCATTTTTTTTGCATTGGCATACACTTTTTTGTTTTTGTCAAATTAAATTTCAAATTTCATCACAGAAGATGTTATTTTTGCACTAAACACTTACTAAACGAAATTAGTTAAAAAGTTTGTTGACAGATGGGGAAACCAATGGTAAGAATAGTTTGTTCAATGAAAAAACTAACTAGGAGTGTTTGGGAGCTATGCCGGCAAGTAACAATGTATTTCAGAAAAATGCCAATACATCCTTAGTCGCACAGCTTATTTGGCGACAGGGGGGCCTTTCCCGTGTCGACATCTCCAGACTTCTGCAGCTCAATAAATCCACAGTATCAAATATAATATCTTATTTGATGGAAATCGGACTTGTCAGTGAAGGTGAGCGTAAAGACGCAACTTCATTGGGAGGAAGAAAACCTATTGAGCTTACTATTGCAAGAGATTTTGGTTGTGTATTCGGTTTTGATCTCCAGCCTTCTCACTACCGCAGCGTCATAATGGGTGCTGACGGCTCAATCCTATGGGAAGTCAGAGGCTCAAAAAGACAACTCTCCTTTGAATCCTTCGTATGTTCTGTGGTAGATGAGGCTCTTAATGCCCACCGCGGCATTCAGATTCCTATTCTTGCCTTGTCTTTCTCCATTCCTGGTCAGATTGATGCAAAGAACGGTGTAATCATCCACTCCTATCCTTTTGCCTTGAAGGACTATCACCTGAAAGATTTCCTGAAGGCAAGATATGATTACCCGATCTACATTGAAAACGATGCCAACTGCGCCGCATGGTTGGATCTTCATTCGACACTGGGCTTTGACTTCTCCTCGAACGCTGTCTCTGTTGTCGCTGATTTTCATGAAGAATCCAAGCGAAACGACTCTGTAATCGGAATCGGCGCAGGTTTTGGCGTTATTATCGACGGTAAAGTCTACCATGGCTCACATAACGGTGCTGGAGAGTTCTGTTCCATTTCGTGGAATAGAGGAAACCCTAATCAGTCTGGTCTCAGCACGGAATTATTGAAAAGAACAATAGATGACAGAGAAGCTTTGGCTTCCTGGATAGTAGATACGTGTGTTTCTTTGGTTCCATTTATGGCAATCATGGATTTCGATAGTATCATCCTACACGGCAGCCCACTTTCTGATGAAGTGTGGGTGAGAAGTGTGTTGGAAGAAAAAGCCTCGTCTTTCCTTGGTGTCTTGGAAAAGATAGGTTGCTCCTTGATCTTTGAGACTCAAGACGAGTCGGTATCTGCAAAGGGAGCGGCGCTGATGTATCTTCATGAGCTCTACTCAATCCCTGATCTTGAAGAAGGTTTTTCTGAAAGAAAGAGCTGGCGTGAGGTTGTAGAGTTCTTGGAAGACCAAAGGGAACTGTACATGATTAGGTAGAAGAGAAAAAAGGCAAAAGAGGATAGGAAAAAATGGAGAAAGGAAAAAAGGAGTTGGCTCCTGTAAAGTCACTTAACAGGAGAAAAGAGGAGAAGGTGGCCTACTGGTCTCTGATTCTCCCTGGATTCTTGATTTATGTCTTCGTAATGGCATTCCCAACTATTTTTGGTCTCTATCTCAGTGTGACCAACTATAAGGGTGGACCATTATTCGGACCTAAAAAGAGAAGCGTCGACATCGTAGGTTTCAAGTATTATGCAGAGATGTTCAAAGACAGCTATTTCTGGCTTGCTCTTAAGAACAACATGTGGATTACGTTTATCTCTGTCTTCGGTCAGATTCCACTTGGATTCTTTATGGCATACCTTATTTTCAGAGGCATGATCAAAGGAAAGGACTTCTTCCAGACAGTAATATACCTTCCATGTGTAATCTCAACAGTAGTCATCGGTAAACTTTGGGATGCCATCATGAGTCCAAACGGCGCTCTTCCTGATATCATAAGAATCTTTAATCCTTCTTATGTTGCAGGTAACAGCGAACACCCGATTGTTCCTGTACTCTTCGTTATTCTCTGGATGTACACAGGAACTTATCTCATAATCTTTTTGGCAAACATGCAGAAGATCGATACATCCATAATCGAGGCTGCAAAGATCGATGGTGCTACAGAGTTCCAGGCTCTCAGATACATCATTCTTCCTGCTCTCAGCGGAGTTATCGTAACATCTTGTATCCTGGCAATCTCTGGATCCTTGAAGAGCTTCGACCTTATCTACGTCATGACAGGTGGAGGACCTGCTAAGCAGACATACGTACTCTCTATCTTCATGTATGACAAGGCATTCAAGGGTGCACCGAATTACCCACTTGCCAACGCAGTTTCTGTTGTCATGTGTATTATTTCATTCGGACTCATCGGCATCACAAAGCTTGTTGAGAAGAAGTTTGGAGGTAAGGAATGAGCAGCCATATCAAAGACAATACATCAGTAGGTAGAAAGATAGGCATGGTCCTTACATACATCGTACTTATCTTCTTCGCTATTATGGCTATCGCCCCATTGGCATGGCTTATAATGAGCTCCTTTAAGACTAGCCAGGACTACCAGACCAATAGACTTGGACTTCCAAAGACATTCTTCTGGCAGAACTATAGAGATTCTTGGACAAGAGGTCACTTCGGCACATATATCATAAACAGTGTCATCTATACCTCAATCACAGTAATCTTCGTCCTAGTATTCGGTCTTATGAGCGGCTTTGCATTTGCAAAGATCAGAATGAAGTGTACAAAGATCCTCTATGGCTCATATGTCATTGGTATTCTTATGACACTCCAGTCAATCATGATTCCGCTCTTTGTAATGATCAACCAAGTTGGACTCTATGATACTAAGCTTGGTGTCTTGATCCCTTATATAGGTATCGGCCTACCGATGGGTGTATATCTCTGTACCGAGTACATTAAGAGTGTTCCTGATGCACTTGTAGAGTCTGCAAGAATCGATGGCGCCAAGTATTTCAGAATCTTCGGATCCATCATTGTCCCAATGGCAAAGCCTGTTGCAACAACGCTTGCTATTCTCACAATCAGCGGAACATGGAATGAGTTCATGCTTATCAACATGCTCACTTCATCCACAAAGAATAAGTCTCTCCCTGTAGGAATCCAGTCATTTGCTGGCGCTCTCTCTACAGACTATGGAAAGCTATTCGCATCCCTTGTAATCGGCTTGTTGCCAATGCTTATCTTCTACTTGGTATTCAGAAAAGAGATTACAAAGGGTGTTGCTGCAGGAGCAGTAAAGGGTTAAGGAATCACGCGATACGTCGCATGATATAAATTTGGAAAATGGTAGGTTAGCCTACTGAATCATCAAAAGGAGGAAAATTTGATGAAAAAATTAACAGTTGTTCTCCTCGTACTGGCTATGGTTACATCCATGGTTTTCGCTCAGGGCGGAGCTGAAGCTGCCGACAGCGGAAAGACAACAATCAGGGTTCTGAACTACATCGACATGTCAGAGCCAAACAGTGCAAACGAAGTCGAGATGGTATGGAACGAGTTCTCCAGACTTCATCCAGAAATTGAGGTTATCAGAGAAGACCTCTTCAACGAACCATTCCACATGAAGGTTGAATCCTATGCTGCACAGGGTAACCTCCCAGACGTTCTTTATGCTTGGCCAAGTGGAAGATCTGCTTCCCTCCACAACGAAGGACTTATTAAGGACCTCACACCATTCTTGAAGGCTGATGGTATCTATGACGACTATGCTCCAACAACAACAGCTCCTCAGATCGGTGGATTCCTTGGTGAACTTCCAAACGGTATCACAGCTACATCTATGATGTTCGTCAACAACAAGGTTCTCAGAGAAAACGGACTTGAAGTTCCTAAGACATATGATGATCTTAAGGCAATGGTTCCAGTTCTCAACGCAAAGGGAATCGAAGTTATCCAGATGGACTGTAAAGATGGTTGGGTAATGCAGTCTTGTCTCTTCTCTCTCCTTGCTGGTAGATTCGGCGGAGCTGACTGGTATGAAAGACTTGCTGCTGGCGAGATCGATTTCGAAGATGAATGGTTCATCAACGCTCTCACAGTTCTTGACAACCTCTACAAAGATGGAATCATCAACCGCAACACTCTCTCTATCGGCTATGGTTCAGGACGCGGTGACTTCGCTAACGGAAAGGCTGCTTTCTATATCGA
>CAMEQB010000051.1 GCA_945932505.1 uncultured Spirochaetales bacterium | reverse complement strand
GCAGAGAAGCAGAATCTTGTAATTTACAGTGCTGCATCTGAAGGTGAAGCAGAGAAGCTTACACAGGAGTTTAATAAGCTCTATCCAAATATCGAAGTGACAGTCATCAGAGCTGGCTCTGGAGATCTTGTAACAAGAGTCAAGACTGAGTGGCCAAAACCTGAAGGCGATGTAATTCTATTGATGGGAACAGAAAACCTCGACCAGATTTATGATATGTTGATGCCATATAAGTGTGCAAGCGATGACAAAATAGCTCCTGAATATAAAGATTCTAAGAGCGACGTTCCAAAGTACTATGCAACATCAATGCCACTCCAGGCTATTATGTACAATACAGACTTGTTGACAGCAGAAGAAGCTCCAAAGTCTTGGAAAGATCTTGCAGATCCAAAATATAAGGGAAAGATCGTTCTTGCAAACCCAGCTTCTTCAGGCTCTGCATATGCTCAGCTTTATATGATGAATAAGCTTTATGGTATGGATTTCGTCAAGCAGGTTGTTGCAAATACAACATACGTAGCTTCATCAACTGCAGGCCCGGACTCTGTAGCAAGAGGCGAATATGCCATAACAGTAACAGGTGAGGCAAATATCGGAAAGAAGATTAATGCTGGAGACCCAGTTGCATATGTCCTTGCTGAAGAAGGAACAGGTTTCAGAATTGAAGGTTCCGCTATTCTTGCAAACTGCAAGAATGAAGATGCTGCAAAGAAGTTCATCGACTTCATGACTACAAAAGAAGCCTTCGAAATCGTAAGAACAGAGTGTTACAGAAGAGCTGTATCCACAGAGATTCCTGGACCTGAGGGACTACCTGCTCTTTCTGAGATGAAATTCTTCGAATACAACGCAGCAGATGCAGCTGCAAACAAGAAAGCTTTGGTTGCAGAGTTCAACAGTCTGCTCTAAACAAAGACAGAAGCATGATAAGGGGGCTGCGGAAGAAAACTTCCCGGCCCTTTTTGGAAAAAGGTGAAGTATATGAGCAAAAACGT
The DNA here is from genome assembly GCA_945932505.1 of uncultured Spirochaetales bacterium. Classification (GTDB taxonomy): domain Bacteria; phylum Spirochaetota; class Spirochaetia; order Sphaerochaetales; family Sphaerochaetaceae; genus Ornithospirochaeta. The sequence continues at coordinate 9,672 of CAMEQB010000051.1, read as the reverse complement.
AACTTATGACAAGGTAAACAAAATATATGGAGAGGGTAGTAAGAATCCTGTTCATGCACTAAAGGATGTGTCTTTTACTATTAACCCTGGAGAGCTTTTCTGCCTCTTAGGTCCAAGTGGGTGTGGAAAAACTACTCTACTTCGTTCTACTGCAGGTTTGGAAGAAATATCATCGGGAAAGATGTACTATGGCGATGTAGACATATCCACAATTCCTCCATATAAGAGAAATATCGGAATGGTGTTTCAAAGTTTCGCTTTGTATCCTCATATGTCGATTTTCGAAAATGTTGCGTATGGCCTCAGAGTAAGAAAAGTACCTAATGACGAAGTCAAGAGAAAAGTTACAGATGTAATGAAGCTTGTGGGGTTGGAGGAAGAGCTGAAGAGAAATCCTAGTCCTACAGCACTCAGTGGCGGTCAGCAGCAGAGAGTCGCTATAGCCCGAGCTCTAGTATATGACCCTGACATCCTTCTATTGGATGAGCCTCTTGCAAACCTTGATGCAAAGTTAAGACGATACATGAGGGCTGAGATAAGAAGAATTCAAAAAGCCACCAACATCACCACAATATTTGTAACCCATGATCAGGAAGAAGCTATGGCTGTCGGAGACAGACTTGCTGTTCTTAGAAAGGGGGTGGTAGAGCAGATCGGATCTTCTGATGAACTCTATAATGAACCAAATAATGCATTTGTTGCCAACTTTATTGGAAAAATGAACTTCTTCGAGTCCGAAACTATTTCTGTCGATAGCGACAGCTACAGCGTAAAGATAAAAGGAAGTAATGTCGGTATTACTGTCAGAAAAGAGAAAAGCCACATAGAGCCTAGAATCGGCGAAAGAGTGTTGGTGGGTGGAAGACCTGAACATCTAATTGTTTCTGCTCAGAAGACAGATGATTCAATCGAAGGCAGAGTCCATATTATCCAGCATCTGGGTTCCTTTATTAGATACGAAGTTGATATTTCCAAAGATATTTCTCCTGTAACATTGGAAATCGATATGGACTCTTTGCAGAAAGACATTCATGAAGGAGACATGGTCTACGTTTCATTTAAGAAAGATAGACTTTACTTATTCTCTCCTGAAGGAAGGGAGTTATGAAACAAAAGTATTCAATTACAGATAATGGAGAAGAGAAGAGCAAAGTGAAGAAGTTCTTTCAGAAAGACTTCTCCCAGATCATAATCTTCGCCATCCCTATGATATTTTTGGCTATATTCCTTCTTTATCCATTAGTTTTGACACTCCTAAGAGCTTTTTGGAAACCTGTGGAAGGTCTTGAGTTTCCAGGATGGTCTCTGGATGGATTCAAGCAGTTTTTCACCAGTAACCTATATATGAAGAGTCTCAAAAACTCTTTCATAGTAAGTATTTCTGTCACACTGCTTTCCCTTTTGATCGGTATACCTATGGGGTACTGTGTTGCAAGAGTCAAAATCCCCGGGAAAAAACTCATTCTTTCTTTGGGTATGCTTCCTATTATCATGCCGAGTTTTGTAGGGGCATATACATGGGTAATCCTATTGGGAAACAAAGGAATCATAAGAGTATTCTTAAATTGGCTTCTCTCTCCATTGGGCGTTGAAGTCCCTTCAATCTATGGAATGTTCGGCATGATTCTATGTATGACCCTTACATATTATCCATTTGTGTTCCAGCTGGCATATGGCGCATTTGCCAGTGCGAATTCTCTTTTGGAAGAGTCTGCAATGCTTATGGGAGCAAAGAATGGAAGAATAATGAGAACTATTACTCTTCCTCTTATTATGCCGTCTTTGGGAGCAGCAGCTTTATTGGTATTTGTCCGTGCAATTGGAAACTTCGGTATTCCTGCCGTCATCGGAGGAAGCAACTACGTTCTCCCCACTCTCATCTTCTTCGAAGTCAATGGCTTCTTTAATATCAACGGAGCATGTGCAATAGCGGTAGTAAATGTTGCTATTACAGCTATTGTCCTTTATGTACAGAAATATGTAGTCTCCAGACATGAGTATGAGACTATATCCTCCACACATAAAGAGCTTAAACAGCATGAAGGAAAGGGAGCAAGGATAGCAGCCACAATTTACTGCGGTATTATTCTTGTTGTATCACTTCTTCCTCAGTTGACGATTATCATTATGTCATTCTTCACAAAGTGGGTAGGACTACTTCCTGAAGGATTTACATTCGCCAACTATCTACGTATCCCGAAGTATTCTCATAGAGAGCTTTTCAACTCATTCTTCCTTTCTATTACAGCTACGCTTCTATGTGCCATTCTGGGTTCACTTGTGGCTTATATCACTGAAAGAAAGAAGCCAAAGGGTGCAGCACTCTTGGATTTATCAATCATGGCACCATTCATTCTTCCTGGTACTGTAGTATCAATAGCACTGCTTTCAGCCTTTAGTGGTAATAGTGCAATAAGACTTACAGGTACATATACAATAATAATCATCTCCTACATGATTAGAAGAACGCCATATGTTTATAGGTCTGTAAGTGCACAGCTGACTCAGCTTAATCCGTCTTTGGAGGAAGCCAGCACAATTAGTGGTGCAAGCTGGTTCTATACATTCAGGAAGGTCAGTGTTCCTCTTATTATGCCTGCAATAATATCTGGTTCTATTATGACTCTTACAACCCTTCTTCAGGAACTGAGTACCACTATTCTTCTCTATTCAGGAAAGACAAGGACCGTTCCTATTCAGATCTATGGTGCAGTCCAGGACGGAAAACTGGGAGAAGCTAGCGCCCTCTCTGTAATATTGTTGGTTGTAGTATTCATAATTATATATTCTACAAATAGTAAGAAAGGTGGAGACTTCTCCTCATCCTTGAAGATGTAAAATGGATACAAGCGAAAAAAAGAAGTTTTATATCAGCCAGATAGAGGACAGATTTGTCCCCTACTGGCTTTCTTTCATCGACGATGAACATGGAGGAATATATACTTCTATATCTAACGATGGAAATACTCTCTATTCAAAAGATAAGTACATTTGGTCCCAAGGAAGATGGCTCTATATATTGTCGAAGCTGATTGAAATGAAGCGTTTTTTCAAATCTCTGGATTACGAGAGAATATTTGGAAATGCCTCTATGACCGCTTCTTTTCTTATCTCTCATTCCTTTGATTCTGATTACTGCACAGTCTTTAGAACAAAAGACGACGGCACTTGGGTAAAAGACGATGATGGGGACTATTACTCTTCTATCTATGCCGATGCCTTCTCTGTTATAGGACTGGCAGAGTATTCAAAAGTGACAAGGGACAGAAGTATTGGACTTACATCTGAGAAAATAATGGATTCCATGTTAAGAAGAATAGATCAGGGCGGATATAAAACAGCTCCATATGAAATACCTTCTCCTTATAATAGTCATGGAATCCCAATGATCATCATTTCTACTCTTCGTGTTCTCTCATCCATGAAAGAGTCATTTTCTGAAGATGTCTCTCGTTTATATAGAGAGGAGAAGAAATACTTGGATTTGATTTTCTCCCTTCACTATGATAGGGAAACCAATCTCATAAGAGAATATGTCTCTCCTTCTCCTGATTATTCACGTCTGCTGGACCGGCATATTAATCCAGGTCATACCCTTGAAGATGCGTGGTTTTGGATTGAGAGTATGGAGAGCCAAGGAGTATTGAGTGAGAACATCGCTCTTATTTCAGACATAATAAAGAAGACTTTTGATATTTCTTGGGATAATGAGTATGGTGGCTTATTTCGCTTTGTGGATAGGAAAGGAGGAAAGCCAAAGGGAAAGACTAATGGCTCATCATATGAATGCCTTGTGAAAGAAACTTGGAATATGAAATTATGGTGGCCTCATAGCGAGATGCTTTATCTTTTTTTGAAGATGTTCTTTTTGACAGGAGATGATGAGTATCTTTCTCTATATAAGAAAGTTGAAGAGTATACATTTTCAACCTTTCCGTCTGACAAAAACACAGAATGGGTTCAGATAAGAAACCGTAAAGGAGAAGAGGATGATAGAGTAGTTGCTCTCCCAGTAAAGGATCCTTTCCATATTCTCCGTGACTTTTTAAAGATTGTTATGCTTTTGGAGGAACATGATGCTTATTAAAAACGGTGTTCTTGTTCTTGAAAACCAGTGTTATAAAGGTGACCTCAGAATAAAAGGCGAGAGAATAGACGAAATATCTTCTTCACTCTCTCCTTATTATGACGAAGAAGTAATTGATGCTAAAGGAAACTTAGTTATGCCGGGAGTAGTGGATCTCCATACTCATGGCTCCGGCGGTTATGATTTTATGGACGGGGATGAAGAATGCGTGACTAAGGCTTCCCAAAGTCTGTTAATGACTGGAACAACTACATGTCTACCTACATCTTTGACATCCAGTGACGATGATCTCTTTCTTTTCTTTGACAACATACGTAAAGCACAAAAAGAGAAAAAAGGCGCAAGAATCCCAGGAGTCCATTTGGAGGGCCCATATTTCAGCGATTCTATGAAGGGAGCCCAAGATCCTAGATATATAATTACACCCACACCTGATCACTATAAAAACGTAATGGAGAAAGGGGAAGGACTTATTAAGAGATGGACCATTGCACCTGAAGTAGAAGGCGCCATGGAATGTATCAAATATCTGAAAAAAGAGGGCGTAATAATATCAGGAGGCCACACAGACAGCGATTATGACACTATTTCGATGGCATATGATAATGGAATGAGTATGCTTACCCACTTCTATAGCGGTATGTCCACAATAAAGAGAGTCGGTGGTTTTCGTGTTCTTGGGGCTGTTGAGGCAGGATACTTGATTGATGGCTTGACTCTGGAGTTGATAGCTGATGGAATGCATCTTCCTCCAGAATTGTTGAGATTGATTTTCAAGATAAAAGACATGTCAAAGATTACTGCCTGCTCTGATAGTATGAGGGGAGCAGGAATGGGAGACGGCCCTTCTATTCTAGGTCCAAAGAATAATGGGACAGATGTAATTGTAGAGGATGGAATAGCGAAAATGCCGGATAGAACCTGTTTTGCTGGATCTGTAGCGACTGGAGGGAGACTCTTAAAGACTCTCTTACTTATTATGCATCTTGCCCCATCAAAAGCAGCATATCTATTATCACTCCATCCTTCAATAATTATTGGTATGGATAAAGATATAGGCTCAATAAAAATAGGTAAATATGCAGATCTTTTGATCCTTGATGAGAACGCGAATATCAACACAGTTATTCTTGGTGGAAAAACTGTAAAGAGGGAGGAAATATGAATATAAAAATCACTGTATCAGAAAGTGCGGAAGAGAATGGAAGACGTGCTGCAAAGAAAATAGCAGAACTTATCAGGGCTGCAATTGAATCAAAGGGAAGGGCACGAATCGTAGTGTCTACAGGTTCCAGCCAGTTTGAAATGTTCTCTGCTCTTATAAAAGAAGAAATTGACTGGACACGTGTAATAATGTTTCATCTTGATGAATATGTTGGCTTACCTGAGAGTCACATAGCTTCCTTTAGAAAATATCTTAAAGAAAGGTTTGTTTCTCTTGTTCCTATAAAAGAAGCTCATTTTGTAAATGGAGAAGGTGATATAGATAAGAATATAAAAGAACTTACCATTGAGCTAAGAAAAGAACCTATCGATGTAGGAATTATTGGAATTGGTGAGAATGGCCATATTGCATTCAATGATCCTCCTGCAGACTTCACGACTGATGAAGCATATAAAGTTGTAGTTCTGGATACGAAGTGCAGGATGCAGCAAGTAGGTGAGGGATGGTTCGAGACCATTGACGATGTGCCAGAGAAAGCTATTTCGATGATGCCTAAAGAGATAATGAAGGCAGAGCATATAGTCACGGTTGCTCCTCACTCTGTAAAAGCAAAGGCCATATATGACACGATTACACATAGTGTGTCTCCAGATGTTCCCGCAACACTCTTGAAGACACATCCTGACTGGAATCTATTTATAGATGATGACTCAGCAGCTATGTTATTTGGCAAATAGAAGAGAGGAGCTAAGGCTCCTCTTTATTTAACAAAAAAAGCGATGCATTTCTGCACCGCTTATTCGCTCCCCGGGAGGGATTTGAACCCCCGACAGGGTGGTTAACAGCCACCTGCTCTACCGACTGAGCTACCGGAGAATGTATCTCGAACACACAAGACTCTAAAGGAAACGCAACTTTCTGTCAATAAGTTTTTTGATTCTTTTATGCTTAGTTTTTACAAAAAATTCGCAGAAATGTTGTATTTCCTTTATAAGGAATAAATTAGCAACGAAAAGACGATATATCTATTTTTGCGAATTTATCAAATAAAAAGGCCCGTGTGGTTGGCACGGACCAGATATCAAAATAAAGATGCGATTATCTTCTAGTTCTATACTCTCTTGGAACAGGATCCTGACCATCCCAGATAATTCTTCTGAAGTGCTTAGGGTCAGTGTTGCCTTCTGTGTTTATCATAAACACGAGAGAATCTTCATTGAGGTTAAGAGCTTTCTTTAAGTTCTCATCTGTATTTTCTGTCATCAAAGAGTAGAGTGCACCAAGTGGTACTGCTCCGCTTTCTCCGCTGATGATGAAAGGATCTCCCTTTAATGGACAAGAGAGAATTCTCATTCCTCTAGCTGCAATATAATCAGGGACCTCCATGAATACGTCTCCGTTGCCATTGAGAATCTTGAAAGCCAAAGGGGAAGGATCGCCACATGCCAATCCTGCCATAATTGTATCAAGGTCGCCCTTTACGCTGTGGCACTTGCCGTCATTTGCCTTGATTGATTCATAGACACATGCAGCTTTATTTGGTTCGACAATTATAAAGAGAGGAGGATCCTCTGGAAAAAGAGCTGTATAGAAGCCTACGACTGCTCCAGCCAAAGCTCCTACACCAGCCTGGACAAATACATGGGTAGGCTTTTGAATCCCCATGCCTGCAAACTGTTCCTGACATTCAAGAAGCATAGAAGTATATCCCTGCATGATCCAAGTTGGGATTTCTGTATATCCATCCCAAGATGTATCAGATACAACATACCATCCATTCTTTTCTGCATCCTTGGCAGCCTGTCTTACAGCATCGTCGTAGTTACCCTCTACTACTGTAACTGTTGCTCCATACTTTTTGATGGCATCGATTCTGGCCTGGCTTGTTTCAGAGTGGACATAGATCTGGCACTTATGGCCAAGCATCTTTGCAGCCCATGCCAAACCTCTTCCGTGGTTACCATCAGTTGCAGAGCAGAATGTTATGTCACCCACTTTATCGTGGCATTCCTTACTTGTAAGGTACTCGAATGTAAGCTCTTGATCTTCCATTCCAAGGAGTTTCTTCATAAAGCGGTAGATGGCAAAAGAACCGCCCATGACCTTGAATGAGTTCAGTTCTAGTCTCTGAGCTTCATCCTTTATATATATACCACCTACACCCAACATATGGGCAAGATTAGGAAGAGCTTCAAGTGGAGTCATTTTGTATCCAGGAATCTGCCTATGGAACTTTCTTGCTTCCCTTGCAATAGAGACAGGAAAGAGCTCCTTTGCCAAAGCTTGATCTTTCTTTGAAACATCTCCGTTATTGTGGATGATGTAAGAGTAATCGTTATTCATATTGAAACCTCTATTTATTTTGTTGCATTTTGTTGCCAACCATATATTACACGATAAAAAAATAAATGCAATAAGTTGATGCAACAAACTGCAACAATCTCAACTTTTTCTATTATAACTATTTATTTTTAAGTTGTACAAAAAAGGCTTCTCTTTCGAAATTGCCAACAGTAACCCCCCAAAAATGATTAATTCATGCTAAACTTAGCATAACTCTGGTTTGAGACGATAAAATAAGGAGGGAATATGGAAATAACAGAAAAAGAGAAAAGAGAAGTATTGGCAAAGGCCAAAGAATATCTTAAGTGGGAAAAGAGCGAAGTCTTCAGAAAAGAAGTCGAGGATGCAATTGCAAAGAATGACTGGGATGACCTCTATGATAGATTCTATACAGCACTTGCTTTCGGAACAGCAGGTATGAGAGGTGTAATAGGTGGAGGTACAAACCGTATCAACACATATATGGTAGGAAGAGTGACACAGGGTCTCTCCGATTATCTCAATAAGAATTCAGACACTCCAAGCGTATCTATTGCATATGACTCTCGTCATTGGTCAAAGGAGTTTGCTCTTTATGCTGCTCTCGTCCTCTCTGCAAACGGAGTAAGAACTTACTTGTATGATACACTCCATCCAGTTCCAATGCTTTCTTACTGCACAAGAAAACTGGGAACAACAGCAGGTATTGTCATTACAGCTTCCCATAACCCCTCCAAGTACAATGGATACAAAGTATATTGGTCAGATGGTGGACAGGTAACTCCTCCACATGACGAAGGAATCACAGAGTGCGTATTGTCTGTAAAAGACGAAAATGTAAAAGTCATGGATGAAAAGGACGCAAGAAAGAGTGGCATCCTCTCCTCTGTTCCAGAAGAAGTCGACGAATCATATTACAATATGGTCATCTCTTCACTCAGAAGACCAGAGCTGGTAAAGAATAGCCCTGTCAAAGTCGCTTATACTCCTCTCCATGGTTCTGGCTTGGTTCCTCTCACAACTATGCTCTCCAGACTTGGAATGGAAGTTGCCGTCGTTGAAGAGCAGAAGGCACCAGATGGATCATTCCCTACTGTAAAGCTTCCTAATCCAGAGAGTGCAGAAGCAATGCAGAAGGTCATCGCACTGGCTAAAGAGATCAAGGCTGATATCGTTCTTGGAACAGACCCTGACGCAGATAGACTTGGTATCGCAATTCCTAAGACAGAAGCAAAAGATGATTACCTACTTCTCACAGGAAACCAGATAGCTACTCTTCTTGCCGATTACCTTCTTGTTACAGAAAAAGAGCAGGGCAAGGCAAAAGACAAGCCAATGCTTGTGAAGTCCCTTGTTACAACTGACCTTGTAAAGAAGATTGCTGAGAAGAATGGCGGCGAATGCAGAGATGTTCTCACAGGCTTCAAGTATATCGCAGAGCAGATTCAGATGATCGACGACAATCCAGGATGCGGCAGACACTTTTTATTTGGCTGTGAAGAGTCCTATGGCTTCTTGACAGTTCCAAGTGTAAGAGACAAGGATGCAGTATCTTCAGCTGTTGCTGCCGTAGAGATGATGTGCCATTATAAAGAACAAGGTATAACACTCCAGGATAGACTTGATGCCATCTACGCTGAATATGGATATTCAACTGAAGTCGTATTTGCCAGAGACTACGAAGGTGCCGAAGGCAAGGCCAAGATGGCAAAGATCATGGCTGACATGAGAAGCTTGAAGAAGGGCGATATCCTTGTTTCCCGCACAATTGAGAGTATGGTTGACCTTAAAGGCGAGAACACAGGATTTCCTAAGGCTGACGTAATCATCATCCGCTTTGAAAGTGGTGAGAAGTTGGTTGTCAGACCAAGCGGAACAGAACCAAAGATCAAGTACTACCTCTTCCTTACAGAAGGTGAAGGTGGAAGAAAGGCTCTTGAAGAAAACAAGGGCAAGATCTTGGAAGAGTTCAAGGCTGCACTATAAGACAATTTTATGTCAATTTGCCTCTTGGTATATGCCAGGGGGCTTTTCTTATGTACAAATCTCTTTCACTATGTATGAAAACAAATACAGCTAATTAATTCTATTTATGTAA
>CAMEQB010000050.1 GCA_945932505.1 uncultured Spirochaetales bacterium | reverse complement strand
TCATTTATGCCTCCATTATATAGAACGCAAAAATGGCGAAAAATGCGTAATAATTTGGCACTCTTTATTTAAAGTTTTTGAAAAATATATTCCTTACCCCTTTTTCTTGATGAAAAAAGGGCTGCCGTATGTGACAGTCCTTATATCATCAGTATTCTAGTTTCTCTTACCAGGAGAGGCTCTTAACAGGAGGGTATGCTTTCTTTACGCCTTCGCTGAGGATAAATCCAAGAACAGCTCCAACACCACTCTGGATCAAGTTGCCAGGGATTTCAGCTGCAGCTGTCGGGTATCCATAAAGGAATGTGCCAGCAAGAAGGAAGTAACCGCCAGCAACAGTAATCATACATACAATTGCTGCCAACAGCTTACGAATCCATAACTCATTCTTTCCAAACTCTCTCTTTCCTTCTCTTAAAAGAAGAGCCATGAAGAGTCCCTCAAGACCATGAGCAACAAATGTAATTGGCACCCATTGTGCATATCCACCGATTGCATCTGCCAACGCTGCTCCTACTCCACCAGCAACAAAGGCTGTAACAGGACCGAGAGTATATGCAATAAATGCGATTGCAACGTCACTGCAGTTAAGGTAGCCACCGCCACCTGTAGGGATTTTGACTACAGTTGTAAACACTGTAACAAGAGCTATTGAAACAGCAAGAGTAGCAGCCTTTACTGCACTCTTCTTTTCTTTTGCCATCTTTTTACCTCCAATATAGAAGTGATATTCCAATGATTGCCGGTACAATAACAGATATAACAAAGTGTGGGAATACTTTTTTGACACTTTTTAAACTTCTGTATGATGTCCTCTTATTATTTCTTCCATATCCTCTCAGCTCCAAAGCTTCAGAGGTGGATGCAATACTCTTTATAGATACCACAAGTACACTTGTAAGGGTTGGAAGAAGAGAGGTTATCTTCTTCTTTTTAGCTTCCTCTTCTCCAGGATTAGGAAGCCTCAATCTCTGACTGTCTCTTATTTCAAGGAAAGTATCGGAGATAGTAGGAATAAGACGAAGGGAAAGAGAGAGTACCAAGGCTACGCTATATGGAAGACGGAAGCAGCGCAAGGCAAGAAGTATACTTGAAGACTTTGTTGTCTCGATAAGGAGAGAGCACATAAGACTCAGAAGTAGGAATCTATTAAGAATCCTCTGCCATGATATGACAGAGCCCACACTTATTATTACTCGCCCCTTTATGCTCCACAACGCTTCTCCTCCTCTCCCCTGCAAGGGCATAAGTAGTGTCATAAGAATTATGATAGGGAGTATTACCTTTATGTTCTTCATTGTATTCTTCCCACCTATTTGAGTGAAAGAAATAAGAAGGGCGATAAGAGTCAAGGTGCACTGTGCCATCCAAGAGAGTGGCAGGAATGGAAGAATACACATAAGGAGAGTGAAGATAATCTTTGCCCTAGGATCAAAGGAATAATATGGAGTGGAGAGTGCTATAAAAGAACTATTCTTCATATATTCTTCCCTCCTTCGCTCTATATCCCCTATCTGCAACAGCAGAGGCAAAATCATCATCGTGGGTTATTAGCAGTATTCCAGCTCCGTTTCGAGATAGCTTTTCCAAAATAGAGATGCTCTCTTTATAAGTAAGGGCGCTATCAAGCTCATCGAGGATATAGAAGGGACGATCCAAGCTATAATATATAGCGCTCTGTAGTCTCTTTCTCTCTCCATAGCTCATTAATGAAGCTGTATCGGAGAGGGATAGGGAGAAGAGAGCTGCCGTCTCCGAGAGTCTCTTTTCTTTCTCTTTTTCATTTATTTTCAAGAATGAGAGGGAGTATGAAAGCTCATCTTTTACTTGTGGAAGGAATATCTGATAGTCTGGATTCTGGAACATATACCCTACACTCCTCTCCAGCCTTTCTTTATTGCAAGGCGTCTCATCCAGTATTATGGTTCCTTCACTTGGTGTATCGAGGCCGCAGAGAAGACGGGAGAAAGTACTCTTTCCACTTCCATTGGGTCCCATAAGGGCAACTACTTCCCCACTTTTCAGAGAGAAGTCATCGAGAGTCAACACAAAAGGAGAAGAGAAAGAAGAACGACGTGGGTGTATAAATGATATACCTCTACACTGAAGTATGTTATTCCTTTCCTTTCTTATGATATTTGGTATAGGTATACTAGATAACTCACCATTCCATTCCCTTAATTCTCCGTGTTCAAGGACATAGATTCTATCAAAGAGATCATTGAAAAATGAGAGAAAACGTGATGCCATGACGAGGGATGCCTCACTACTCTCTTTTATATGGTCTCTCAGTACTTGTCTCCAACCCTTATCTAAGTCATCGAAGGATTCGTCATAGATTACATAATCGGGATTTGTCACAAGAGAAGAGGCAAGCATTAAGCGTCTTTTTTCTCCGCCACTGAGTTCAGTTGTGGAAGCTTCCCTTAAAGCATCTAGACCCCAGAATGAGAGAGCTTTATCTACACGCTCTATGATCTCTTTCCTTTCTATTCCTAGGCTCTCTAAAGGAAATGCTATTTCATCTTCAACTGTTTCTCCGAGAATAAACTCCCCTGCGTTTTGAGGGACAAGAGTGTAATCACCCATTCTGTCCTTCATTTCACACTCCGGGTACACTTTACCTTCCAGTTCTCCCTCTACAAATTCTGGAATAAGGGAAGAGAGTATTAGAGAAAGAGTAGTCTTACCGCTTTCAGGCTCACCAAGGATCAAGACCTTTTCACCTTTATGAACCGTAAGATTAATATTTCTCAATACTTTTTCACTCTCTTTCTCTCCATAAGAGTCATAACGGAAAGCAAGATTCTCGGCTTTGATCATTAATCACACTCCCACCTTCTCACGAGGCTACAGATGGCTGCGACTTTATCAGAGTCGAAGGGACACTTTTTGCCGTCGACGCTCCTAATTGGCATTGCACCCATACTGGTGGATGAAATAAAGATTGCATCGCTGTTCCATATTTCTTCAGGAGAAGGAGACGTGTAATCGATTTTGTATCCAAGCTCTCTTCCTGCTCTCAGTACGCTTATTCTGGTTATTCCATCCAACACTTTCTCGTCTGGGGCTGTTTTTATAGTGTCTCCCTTAAGTACATAGAAGTTACTTCTACTACCTTCTTGGATCTTACCATGTCTATCAACCAGTAGCGCTTCAAACGCATTATTTCTTTTTGCTTCTTCTCTGGAGAGGAAGTTGACAAGCAAGTTTCCCGTCTTACTCTGAGGTAGGAACCTTTCTCCATTATATGTTATTACATCCACTCCCTCTTTATAGTAGGAATCAGGATAAGTGAGGAGCTTAGTCCAAGTAATAAACCAAGTAGGAGTCTCTGTTCCCACAACAAGAATCCTCATTGTACAGTCTTCGATATTATCTTTCTCGATTAGCTTATTTATTTCATTATTCCAATCTACTACTGGCAAAGGAAGATGAATAGAGTTTGCGCTGTTATATAATCTATTGATGTGGTCATCTAAGTGTACTACATGGCGCTTTAATACTCTCAATGCCTCATATACAGAAAAATTGGACTGAACAGCAGAGAGTGTGACATTAACTACAGCATTCTCTTCTAATATTATTTCACCGTTTTTTATTGCATGCCTAATCTCGCTCATATTTCCTCCAAAAAGAAAACTCTATGAGATAATACAGCAATTGAGAAAAACTGTGAACAAAGTGCGTATTAGAGAAGACTTATTAGTTCCTTTCTTCTCTCTTGAGCCCACTCATATGGTGTAAGATACTCACCTGCAAATAAGTATTTTGCTTCCATTACACCATCCAATGCTTCAGATACATCGGAAGGCACCATAGAAGTATCGAGGAAATAACCCTTACGAGTCTTAAATAAGACTCCGTCTTCAGCTAGTTTTGAGAATAGAGAAAAGAGATGATCAAGAGATGCGTCGACCTCTTCCATTGCATAACCAAGATCATCGCTAATCTTTTCTTTACTTGTTGCTATACCGTTTCTGTTTAGTAGGTATGCCATAAGCTCTCTATCTTTCTCATCATCGAAGTTAATGTTTTCACCATCATATGAGAGAGAGAAGGAACCGAAGGTAGAAGCATAAAATCCCATTTTTTTATCTTCCAATGGGAAACGTAGATTAGCTATTTCGTTACTTAGCTTATCTTTATTCAAAGGCTTCATAATATAACCGGAGGCATGAATGGAAAATGCTTGAGGAAGATAGTGGGAGTATGTAGTGACGAAGATGATGTTTGTCTTAGGGTTAATAGATAGAATCTTTTCAGCCAGGGTTATTCCATCCATTTCAGGCATTCTAATATCTAACAAAACGACAGGGATGTAATGTTTTTTTATATAGTTAAGGGCCTCTTTGGAACTACTAAACCCAACAGCCTCAGAGACAGCGCTGTTATTGTTTAGTTCCGAAAGAGAGAGAGAAAGAGCATTTTTATCATCATCTACGGCCACAGCCTTAAAATGCATTCGATACCTCACCTTCGACGGGAAGCATTTAAGCCCCCCCCCTTCATATTTTAAGCATTCATCCTCTGCATTTAAAATACTACTAAAAATATAACAAATCTATGACAGTATTATTTCAAGATATAGAACGTATCCCAGTTTGGTAGAGAGATATTCTTTCTCATATATACTTTATAGTCATCTCTTATAGACCACACTTTCTCCAACAGTCTCCAGTAGTCGTCACTCTTATGGTAAGCAGAGAGCAAGATTCTAGGGCGGTGTTTTTTTATACTCTCTTTAGCACCCTCCAGTGCATTCTCCTCCTCCCCCTCTATATCGAGTTTAATGACATCAACTCTTCTTCCGTTGAGGATGCTATCTATACTTCTTACCTTAGTGCCTCTTCCACTTTGGACTTTATTCCCTCTTCCGTGGCCGGTAGAGAAGCTTACTTCTCCGTCTTCTTCGCCGAGAGCTGCATTATAGAGGTTTATTCCCTCTTTCTCTCCAATTCTCTCTTTCATCCTTCTAAACGAAAGAGGCGTTGGCTCCACACCATAGATCTCTTTGTATCCACCAGCTTTATTAATAAAGAGAGAAATTGTGTCGCCGTTATATGCTCCGCCGTCAAAGAATACATCGTCCTTATTTAGATCCAAGAGGTTCCAGTTTTCCTCTTCCTCTTTTCCAACTCTCAATAATGGCTCTATCCTTCCTGTTATCCTATATTCCAATGTTGAAGAAAACACATCACGGCTAAAAGGGTCAGAAAGAAGAGAGTAAGCCCACTCTATCCTCGTCCTCTCTCTAATCAGTGATTCTTCTGTAACTGCTTCCTTTTCTCCATTGAGTAGAAGGTCTGGAATATATAGATCATACTCCTTCGATAGCTCTATTATTTGGTCTATCACGTCTTTATCGTGGGAGCCGAAACCTAGGAGTAAGACAATGTCAGAACCGAATATCTCTTTAACTCTCTCCAGTGGTAATACTTTATAACCAAGAAATGACCTATCTCTAATAAATGATGTTGAAGAAGAGAAGGCCATAGTCCTTATGCCTCTCTCTTTCAGCATATAAAAGAGTCTTTCTGCAGCGTCCCCTGTTCCATATATGACGACAGGGCGTTTTTCATTTTTTATCTCATTCCAGAAAGACTTCATTTATCTATTACCTTAACAATCTCGTCTGATAGCTCTTCCAGCGTCAAAATAGGAGACGGGAGATTGATTCCCTTTTCTCTTATTTCTGATGCAATAACTTCGGATTGATTCTTAGGAACAGATGGAGAAGAGAACACTTCTCTCACCTCTCCCTCCGCCTTGAGTTTTCCTTTATTAAGTACTAAGACTCTCTCAGCATATCGTGCAACATCGTCTGGACTATGGGAGACGAAGATAATAGTCTTACCTTCCTTTTTTAGTTTCTCCAAGACTGAGAAGATCCTGTCTTTTCCTTCCTTATCCAGGCCTGCAGCTATTTCGTCTAGTACTAGCACTTCAGGGTTCATAGCAATAACACCAGCCAAGGCTGCTCTTCTCTTCTCTCCTCCAGATAGATTAAAAGGAGACTTATTCCACTTATCTTTCTTGAGGCCTACTGTCACGAGGGCCTTCTCTGCATCCATTATTGCTTCTTCTTTGCTTCTCCCCTTATTCTTAGGGCCGAAAGCTACATCAAGTATTACACTCTCTTCAAATAACTGTGACTCAGGGTATTGAAAGACAAGGCCGACTCTAAAAGGAAGGGTTGATTTTGTAATTGATGAATACTCCCTGTCATCTAGGAATATCTTTCCTTTTGTTGGGGTATATAGACCGTTAAGAAGCTTAAGAAGAGTAGACTTACCGCTTCCTGTCTCTCCCATTATGCCATAGATAGTGCCCTGCTCTACACTAAATGAGACATCACTAAGAGCTTCAACACCTTTTCTATAACTATAACTGACACTCTCGACTCTCAATTTCATAGCACGCACCTATCTATAATCATTAAAGCTAGCATTAGCACAGAAACCATATATCCATATATATCTATCTTACTATATTCCATCTTTTTCCATACGCTTCTCTTTCCGCTTCCATATAACCTAGAGTCCATGGCAAGAGCCAACTCATCCGAGCGTCTGAAAGCCGAGATAAAAAGAGGAATGATTATTGGCATAATAGATTTTGCTTTATCTACTATCTTTCCTTCTCCAATTTTAGAGCCCCTACTCTTCTGAGCATCTATTACTCTTCCCGCTTCCTCTGTCAGAATCGGAATAAACCTGAATGCAAGAGATATGATAGTTGCCAACTCATGGACTGGAAAGTGTATTATAGAGAGAAAAGACAAACCTTTCTCCAAGCCGTCGCTTATTTCTCTAGGCCTAGTAGTGAGGGTAAGTAGATTGGAAGCAAAGACAGCTCCTATCATTCTCCAAAGAGTGAATAGAGTCTTTGTCCAATCACTTTGACCTAAGATGACATTTAGTATTGTGGCAAAAAGAATAATAAAGAATACTGGCTTTAATCCCTTCAACATATATCTGAATGATATTTTTGATAGTTTTCTTAAAACAAGAAAGAAAACGAGAGTAAGAGTGAACCCAAGCCACGTCTTAAAGACGAAAAGAGAGACAATATACAATAAGAGTCCCATAAGCTTTGTTCTTGGATCCAGCTTATATAATACTCCGTCCCCCTCCAGAAAGCGTCCAAGTGTAACGTCTCTTATCATATTTTACTCTCCAGAAGTGGGCATAGAGAAGAAGAATCGAAGGCGATATCATCGATTACTCCTTTCTCTTTTAATAGAAGAGAGAGCTCTACATAGGGAGGAAGCTCCAGCCCCAATTTCTTTAGTGTCTCGCTCTTTCTATATACTTCCGCAACGCTTCCATCCAGTTTTATCTCACCTTTATCGAGGACAACGATCCTCTCTCCATATATTGTCTCTTCAGGGTGGTGAGTAATAAGTATTATTGTCTTTCCTTGATACTTCCATAAATCTTGGAGAATCGCCATCACTTCTTTACGCCCTTCTGGATCAAGCATTGCAGTCGCTTCATCTAAGACTAAGACTTCAGGGTTAAGAGCAAGGACACCTGCAATCCCTAGCCTTGCCTTCTCTCCCCCGGAGAGAGTATTGGGAGACATCTTTCGTTTCTCTAAGAGACCGACTTTCGAGAGAGAGTCTTCTACTCTCTTTGTTATCTCATCCCTATCTAGCCCTAAATTCTCAGGTCCGAAGGCTGTATCGTCTTCAACAGTGTCTCCTACTATCTGGTTATCCGGATTCTGGAAAAGAAGAGCTACCTTTCGTCTTATCTGAGGAATATTCTTCTTTTCTCTCGTCGATAATCCATCTA
This sequence comes from uncultured Spirochaetales bacterium, assembly GCA_945932505.1. Taxonomy (GTDB): domain Bacteria; phylum Spirochaetota; class Spirochaetia; order Sphaerochaetales; family Sphaerochaetaceae; genus Ornithospirochaeta. The sequence continues at coordinate 3,025 of CAMEQB010000050.1, read as the reverse complement.
CCTCCACTATGCCAGATGAGGGGATATATAAACCATTAAGAAGTTTTGCCAGCGTAGACTTACCAGATCCATTTGGTCCGATGACAGAAATAAAAGAACCGGCCTCTACTCTAAGAGAGACGCCGGATAATACCTTTTCTTCAAGGCTATTTGAGTATGAATAAAAACAATTATCCAATACTATATCTGCCATCAATCTTCCCTGCTCAATAGCCATTTCTTTGTAGCAAAGAGTCCAGCTATACAGCCTACCCCTATCAATAGCTGCCACATATTCCACTCTCGTATTACAAGTTCCCTTGTAAAAGCCAGCATCAAGATTTCTATTACAGATTCGAGATTCTGGGAGTTAAGTACATGTATCAGCTCTATTGCAATGATAATAGTCGCTACATAGTTAACAAGATCCATTAAGAATGAATAATCTTTGGAAAGAATATCACCTAAAAGTCCTGGAACATGGATAAAAGAAGCTGATATTCCAACTAAGAGTAGAATAGTCAATGCCATTTCCAAGTAAGACGTAATCCAATGGATAGCCTTCTGGAATCTACCCATTTTGCCTTGAGTTTCAAAAAACTTCGGGGAGAAGTCTTTTCCTTCTGTGTCCTTGACAGGAGAATATTTTTCAGCCATATCAGCTCCTAATATTATTTTCCAGTCTCTTAATTACAAGAGACGCTATTATTCCGATTACTGCACCGGTAATAGTACCGCTAAGTATCAGAACCGGAAGGTAGTATAGTAGTACATCCGTTTCAAGTACAAGACATGCAACTAATATCTGACCTACGTTATGAAGAACTCCTCCTGTTACACTTACTGCAGTGGTGGAGAATATCTTCACTTTTTTCATCAATATCATTCCTCCTAGGGACAATAATGCTCCGCTAAGAGAATAGAGAAGAGAAAGTACAGAGCCAAATAAAAATGAAGAAAGAATAACACGTAATAGTGAGACAGTGAGTGCCTCTATTGGCCCCAGAGTATATAGAGCGAAGATCACTACAATATTAGCCAGTCCCACCTTTACTCCAGGGACTGCAACAAAAGCAGGAATCAAACTCTCAACATAGCTTAAAATCATAGACAGGGCTACAAGAAGCCCCATCCTCGCAATCTTTCTTGTTTCCATATTATAGGACTAAGTCCACTTCCCCTTCTTCGTCGATTACAGTGACTGTAAGCTTATTTGGCAGGCATGTAATGGTTTCACCATTTCTATGAATCTTACCCTGTCTGACACATAACTTATCTGGGCAGTCTGCATCAGCCATATAAGCCTTACCATCTTTAATGATTAGAGTATTGGTTCCTCCGTTAAGGGAGTATTCAGAATCACGGGATAGTGAATAAACACCTATCTCTTTTCCTTCGACCATTACTCTCACTTTACTCCCTTCTTGTCGTTTCCCGATAAAGAGAAAGAGAAGAAGGGAGACAAAGAGAAAGAAAACAATGACTAAAGCGTCAGCAAGTCTTCTTTTGTTCATTAGGCAAATGCGTAGACCGCCAAGCTGAGAATTGTAAGTGTTGCAAGGTAAATAGGAACACCTCTGAAACTCTCAGGTACAGCTTTCATATCGATTCTTTTTCTCAGGCCACTGACTATTGTTGCAACCAAGAAGTAACCAATTCCTGTTCCTATGACTGCAAAATATGATGTAAGCCAATCATAGTTATAGCTCTGGTTGAATAAGAGTGTACCAAGTACAACAGAGTTGAGAACAACGTTGATTGAGTCATATTTAAGCCATTCTGCTGTTCTCTTCATTATCAGAGTCTCTACGAGAAATACAGAGAGAGCAATAACAAGAACATACACAAGATTTCTAGCCCACTCAAAACCATTAGGTATGAGCACCCACTTATCAAGAGGGAATGTGATAGTTGTTGCAATAACAAGTATAAGAGTAAACAAAAGGCTTACTTTTGCGTTGTACTTAGCATTCTTCTTTGAGTCATTTGCAATATGTTCAAAGCCAACAAAACGGACAAGAACATAGTTATTTACAAACACACAGCCAATGAGAACAGCCAACATTTCAGAAAAACTCATTACTTAGCCTCCTTATTCTTACCTGTTTTCTTCAAAACAAAGGCAACAAGTGCAGTTACAATACTGCCGACCATAAATGCACCAGGAGCCTTCTGAAGGATAAGGACTTTATTATCTGCGAAGAACTTCACAGGAATATCTTTTACCTGTCCCAAAAATGTACCTACTCCCATGATTTCTCTTATTGAACCGACAATGAAGATGATCACACAGAAAGCAAGAGAGAACAAGAATGCCTTTACTACAATACCCTTCTCTTCCTTCTTTGTAGCTCCATTAGACACAGCAAACAACATCATGTTTACAGAACAGAGAGCAATATAAACACCGATGTTCTTGTATGCATCAAGGAAATATGCTTCCGTCACCATCTGGAAGATAGATGCAAATAGTGTTGTGACAACAAGAGTAACAAAATACTTGTTCTCTTCTGTTACAAAGGATCTAAATAATCTCATGGTCAAAGTAGACATGACCATAATGAAGATAATTCCTACGCCCATAGAGATTGCAGAAATAGAATTAATAGTTGCTGCAAGTGCTGGAGTAAGACCAAGGAATATTACTTCAACTAGAATTTTCCTATATTTCTCTTCCATTAGTTGCCTCCTTTGATAGCTTTGAAGCTGTCAAAGACATCATTGATAGCATCTCTTACTGCTTCACTTGTAAGAGTAGCACCAGTAATAAGAGCCTCATCTCCACTCCAGGATTCTGTTACACCAACAAGTCCTCCTGTATAATTATCAGGTTCGGAATGAGTGAAGTACTCTGGTTCCACATAGAGGGATGAACAGTTAAATGAGTAGATGGCACCATTGTCGTCAATAGAGATATACATTGTGAGAGGAGTATTCTCGAATGCATAGCTTCTGACTCCAAATCCATAGTAAGTTCCATTCTCGTTTACGCACTGGAAAGCAGTTGTGACGTTATTAAACAGTGGAACATCGATTTCAGTTACTG
>CAMEQB010000049.1 GCA_945932505.1 uncultured Spirochaetales bacterium | reverse complement strand
GAGAGAGCATTAGAGGTGCCGATCGGATTCGAACCGATGAAAAACGGTTTTGCAGTTTTAATCGGCGCCCTTTTTACCCCTCAAAAGACCCTCATTGTTTCAACTTAGTTGATATATAGTAACAACATAGTTTTAAAACAGCAATAAAATAGTTGCATGATAGTTGAGTCTAAATCTGTCAACGTTTTGTCAACACCCATCAGGGAGATAATGAAAAACACAGTTTGTTGATCCTACCATTGTCGGCAAATACTCGTTTTGGGGATCAATATCCTAAGTGGAAGAAGGCACTTTTCACTTATCTTGACTTTAAGATAGAAAATGATAATATTTACATAGAAACAAGAAGCACTGCATCAAGACGATTGCTAGCTTCATGATATTAGTATTACATATCGCTAAGAGCTTCGCAAAATCATCTTAGCGATTATTTTTTTCCTTCACCGCTGCGTATAACGCAATCAGCAAACCTATTATGCCAATAACTGTTGATAAGATCTCAAAGTCTGTCATCGCAGGTACCTCCTTACCATAAAGATTTGGAGGCAAGCCTCCATGTCGAACGACATGAAGCAAACAACCGCCCTAGATACAGTGCTATAGCCATTGTACTTTAAAGAAGAGAAAAAAACCAATACTTTCAGAAAGGATTTTCGGTACATCAATAGAAATTGAATTACCGAGGATTCCCGCTTAATGTCCTAAATATTCTTTGTAGAGGGAAGAAGCGGAGACTACTTTTTCCCTTTCTCCAGTAGCTGGATTATTGAACACTATGCAGAGGCTTTGCCTGCCGTCCTTTTTCTTTCTTACCGTCACATAGAAAGGCTTTTTCATGCTACATCCTTTCGCTGAAGCCAAAAAAAATGACTTTCAAAAACTGTCAACGTTTTGCCAACGTTTTCCTTTTTAGGCATCCCATCAACTTGAAATTTCCAATTTTTGCAACAAGTAATTCTTTATATGAAAATAAAAAAACTCTCCCATATTCTGAGAGAGCTATAGAGGTGCCGATCGGATTCGAACCGATGAAAAACGGTTTTGCAGTTTTAATCGGCGCCCTTTTTTACCTCTCAAAAGACCCTCATTGAATCAAATATCAGTATGTCTCATAAGTAGATATAAAGAAAAGAAGTAAGCCTTCATATTGTTAGATAGTAAAAGCAATTAAGGCCTGATTCTATGCTAGAAAACCTTCCTCAAACAGGTATTTCCTGAGTTCTTCATCATACTCAGGTATTGCCCCCTCCTCTGATACTACATAAGCAGCGATATGACTTCCTATTTCAAGGGCCTTCTTAATCCCCAAGCCCTTCAGAAGAGAACCGATTATACCTGCTGAGAGGCTGTCTCCAGCTCCGACTGTATCCACTACCCTTTTTGCTTCAGCTTCTCTCTTGCACCATGATCCATCTCTAAAAATCTGGGCACCATTCTTTCCAAGAGTCACAATGACAGTAGGGATAGAGTATTGCCTTGAAATCTCTTCTGAAGCCTTATCTATATCCCTCTCTTTTATGCCTAGAATATCTTCAATGATAGGAACCTCTTCCTCATTCATCTTAAGAATCGTTGCTTTCCTTAATCCCTCGACAATTATCTCCCTTGAATAGTATTGTTTTCTCAGATTTACATCGAAAAAGACCTCTTCTGCCTCTGTAGATGAGAGAATTTCTTCAAGAGTTTTTCTTGAGAGTGCAGATCTCTGGGCTAGGGTTCCGAAGTATATGACACCAACATGCTTTGGAAGATTCTTTGGCTTAGGGATATTATCCCAAGCAGAATCATCATTGAAGATATAATCAGCGTCTCCATCCTTGAGAGTGATATCTGCTCTGCCTGTCTCTTTTGATGAAATAGATATCAGGGAAGAATCAATACCGATTTTCTTTATGGATGTGATAGCCTCATTCCCCAAGTCGTCATCTCCTACAGAGCTTACCATACTTCCCTTAAAGCCAAGCTTAGCAAGGTGGGCAGCAACATTAAGGGGTGCTCCACCAAGTTTCCTCTGACCAGAAAGAATATCGAAAAGTATTTCTCCAAAGCATAAGTAATCCATATTATCCCTCCTTCTTCATCAAATACATATAGCCATAGGGTGGTATGCTGAAACCATTACCTGGCTCGAGTACATATCCTGTTATCAAATCAACGTATTTCCCTACAAAGAAATCGAATCTAGCGCTTTCAATTCTATCTGAGTAATTCATCACAGCCAATAGATCCTTCTCTCCAAGAGTTCTCCTGATTGCGAATACCTTATCATTGTGGCCATACCAAGTCATAACAGAGGCTTTCTCTGAAAATAGCTCATTGTTCTTTCTAATCGAATTGAGCTGCTCAATGCCATCCCTTATCTCTTTTCTCCAACCCTCAAGATTCTTGGCAATCTTCCAATCGAATTTGCTTCTATGGAGATTCCTACTATCAAGCGCCCTATTCGGGTCATTCATATAGCTGTAATCATTGAGCTGGCCTATCTCATCGCCACTTGAAAGCATTGGGAATCCTCTGAAAGCATACACAGAAGCATGCATCATCAGATCCCTTTTTAAAGCCATCTTGATTTTCTCTTCATCGCTATGATTCAGCCCATCTTCTACACCACAGAGGGAAGCAGTAGTACCACAACTTCTTGCATCCTTGGTATCTGGATCGTAATTATAAAGCTGCCCACGGGACCAGGAAGACTTAAAATCCCCGCTAAAGAACCTATAGAGGTATATCTTATGGGCAAGAGGATCGATACCAAGGCTTCTCTCCATGTTCTCATCCAAGCCCCATCCAATATCGTCATGACATCTGAGGTAGTTCACGAAGGAGCAATGCTCCTTAAAACATAGCATATCCTCAGCCATCCTATACAAAAGTCTTGTATCCTGGCTTGCAAGGGCTGACCAGAAGTTAACCATCATAGAGACGTTATAGAGTATATGGCACTCAGGCTTCTCCTTGGTGCCAAAGTAGGCCTCAAGCTCCTTTGGTGCCATAACTACCTCACCCTTCAGTATTGAGCAAGGTGCAACACACTCCAAAACGATTCTCATCAGTCTGACGATGTAATGAACTTCCTCCAAATTTCTGCAGGAGGTGCCTAACTTCTTCCAGATATATGGAACAGCATCCAGTCTGAATACCTCAACCCCCATATTAGCCAGATTCATTGCAGAGGCCATCATCTGCACAAGTACTTCTGGATTTGAGTAATTCAGATCCCACTGATAAGGATAGAAGGTAGAAAGAACCCACATTCCCATCTTTTCATTCCAAACAAAGTTTCCTGGTGCTGTCTCAGGGAACACCTCAGGCATGGTCTTCTCATATTCATCAGGAATCCTCCTATCCTCATAGAAGGAGTAGAACCCCCTGTAATACTCATCGCCTTCCTGGGCCTTAAGAGCCCACTGATGTGTAGAAGAGGTATGATTCATTACGAAATCAAGGCAAAGGGAGATTCCATTTTCTCGAAGCGCATGGGTTAATTCAACCAAATCCTCATTTGTACCAAATCTAGGATCCACAAGGGAGAAATCATCAACGGCATAACCTCCATCGTTATCCTTTTCAGGCATCTTCAATAGAGGCATCAGATGAAGATAAGAGATACCAAGTTTCTTCAGGTATGGAATCTTTGCTTTGAGCTTTCTTAGATCCCCTGCAAAGAGATCTGTATACATGGTCAAGCCAAGCATATTGCTTCTCTTATACCAGTTACTGTCCAACAGTCTCTCTTCGTCAAGGGCCTTAAGCTCATCGCATCTTTCATCATGGTAAAATACCATCTTCTCAAAGAGAGAAAAGGCTTTCTCATCGCTTCCGTATAGAGCGCGGAATATTCCCTTTATTTCTTCTATCGAACAATTCAATCTAGTTGCAAAAGACATGTAGATAATACCCTTTGATTATATATCAATCGTTTAACATATATTATCAGCACAATTACCATAATTACAATAAATAATTAATCAAATACAGCATAATTTGCTATAATATGGTATAACATGTTGTCATAAGCATGACATAAATAGGAGAAAATATGCCTACAATCAAAGATGTAGCAAAAGAGACAGGACTAAGCGTTGGAACAGTATCGAGAGTACTTAATAACAGAGGATATATCAGTGAAGCGACACGACAAAATGTCGACAGGGCTATGAAGAAGCTGAACTACCAACCAAATGAGATTGCAAGATCGCTATGTAAATCAACATCCTCCATTGTCGGTGTAATTATCCCTACCCTTACAAATCCTTATTTTGCAGAGATGACAGAACACCTGGAGAAGGCCCTTGCCTCCAATGGTTACCAAATAATGCTTTTCACATCAGGTAACAGCAGGAACCGGGAAAAGGATATTGTGATGGAATGCAGGAAGAATAGAGTAGCAGGAATCATCGTATGTAGCGGTGTTTTCTCAACTGTAAAGCTTGCAGAGCTCGATATCCCGGTAATTGCACTGGAAAGACTGAAGGATAACACTTCCTTCTCCATCGAATGTGATAACTACGAGGGAGGAAGGATCGCAACAAAGCATTTGATCGATAAAGGCTGCAGAAAGTTAGTACACATCTCAGGAGTCTCTGGCAAGGTGATGCCTGCAGATAAGAGAAAGGAAGGCTTTATGGATGTATGCCAGGAAGAAGGCGTCGATGGAATCTCATATAATACTACAGAGGAAGAGTATCTCAATCTCGACTACCTTTCCCTTTTAGATAGGATTTTCAACGAAAATCCAGATGTAGATGGAGTCTTTGCATCCTCTGATGCAATAGGCGCCGAGGTAATTCAGTGCATTATTAAGAAAGGCAAGAGAGTTCCTGAAGATGTAAAGGTGATAGGATTCGATGGCACCTTCGTCTCAAAGCTCACTTCTCCTACTCTCTCAACTATCTCACAGCCTATATCTGAGATGGCGGAAATCGCAGTTTCTACGCTCCTTAGATTCTCAAAGAAAAAACCAACTACAACAAACATAAAGGTTGGTGTCGAATTAATCGAGAGGGATTCCACAAGATAAGACAATGGCTCAATCTTTTATGTTTTTTTGTCTACTCTGGAAGAGTTAACCAAAACTTCCTGTTTTGAGATAAGCTTTCCATTAATTGATGATTCCAAGAGTATTATTACACATAGGCCCGCAGAAACACTTCTACGGGCCTATCTTTTCAGTTTTCTAGATACAGAGGCTGTTAGATCATCCTTTGATTCCAGAGGATGTTACAGAAGCGATGAACTGCTTCTGGAAGACTAGGAATAATATCAATACTGGCAGTGTCATAAGGGAGGAGAATGCAAAGATCTGTCCCCAGTAGATATAGACATCAGTAGAAAGCGCTCTCAACGCAAGAGGCAGAGTTCTCCATGTCTCGTCTCTAGTTACTAGAGTTGGCCACAAAAGGTCTCCCCAGCTTCTTATAAAGCCCATAATCGTTACTGTTGCAAGAACAGGCTTCGAGAGAGGAAGCATAATCTTCCAGAATACTCCACCATAGGTCTCACCATCGACGATTGCAGCCTCTACCAGCTCCTTTGGCATTCCTTTGAAATGATTGTAGTAAAGAAAGATGAACATTGGATAGCCAACGGATGGAATTGCAAGACCAAGAAGGGAGTTGATCATTCCAAGCTTGTTGACAATCATGAACTTATTCAGAACCACCGCCTCAGAAGGAACGATCGAAAGAGCTATGATTAAGGATATGATTGTCTTTTTAGACTTGAAATCAAGCATACCGAGACAATATCCAGCCATAGCATTAAGGATTGTTGCCAGTGAAACATTAAGCAATGTGACAAGAGCAGAGTTCTTAAAGAATCTGAAGAATTTAACCTGATCTACAATTGCAACGAAGTTGTCGAAGCTGAGCTTACCTGTCGGAAGGAAGGCTTTTACTGTAGACATATCGCTGACAATCTGAGCATCTGTCTTGAAGGCAGATACAAACATATAGATTATTGGTAGAACAAAGACACAAGCAATTAGAGTATAGAGACCATAGTCTACTGCCAGCTTTATATTTCTTTTTGTTTCATTTTCCGCCTTCATATCACTTATCCCTCATCAAATAGTTCTGCAACAGTGAGATTCCAAGTACGATGACGAAGAATACTACTGCTATTGCTGAAGAGAATCCCTGCTGATTGTTCATGAATCCAACTTTATATAGCTGGTAGATAACCGATGTAGTTGCGTTCTTCGGGCCACCATTGGTAAGCATATATACCTGAGTAAATAGCTTTAGGGTATTGATGGTCACAGAGAGCATTACGTACACCATAGTGTTCTTCAGAAGCGGAACAGTAATTCTAACGAATCTCTGAACACCAGAGCATCCATCCAAGTCTGCTGCTTCATACACTTCCAGTGGAATATACTGGAGACCGCCAAGGATAATCAGCATCTCCATTCCCAAGGTCTGCCAGATATACATGATGGCAATACTAAACAGAGCAAGCCTAGAATCCTGAAGCCAACTCTGAGCTGGTATTCCAAACTTTGAAAGAAGAGAGTTCATGATACCAGTATCATTAGGGGAAAGTATGAAGGACCATACTACAGCCACGACCGTCATTGTGACGATCTGTGGACTGAAGTAAATTGCACGGAAGGTCTTTACACCCTTAAGTGGCTTGTTTACAAAAACTGCCAAGAGTGTGCCTAGGATGATGATTGCAGGCACAACCATAAGGGCGTAAATGCCAGTGTTTACAAAAGACTTTGCAGTTGCGCTATTGGTGAACACCTTGATGTAGTTTGCAAATCCTACGAACTCCGTCGACTTTCCTGCCTTCGGAACAAGCATCTTATTTGTGAAGGAATAGTACACGGAAAGAATAAATGGAAGAAGAATGAACACAGTGATCAGAATGCATGCCGGAGCCATGTAGATCAACGATGTCCTTCTTTGAGCCGCAGCCAAGCCTTTATTAGAGGATTTGGATTTCATCAAGGTACTCCTTTTCTTTATCTATTCCAGCCGTTATCGAGAATAACCTCATCGATAGCCTTTGCTGCTTCATCAAGTACTGACTTAGGATCTGCACCACCGATGACATCCTTGTAAGCATTCTGCATCTCTGCATAAATTGTCATGTGTGCTGGAGTAAGAGGTCTGAGTACAGAAATACCTGCTTCAAGCTGCTCTCTATAAAGGTAGAGTCTTCCATCTTCCTTGAGGTTATCAACACCATCCATTACTGTCTTTCTTGATGGAATAGCACCGTTAAAGTCTGTGACAATTCTGATGTTCTCTTCTGAGAGAGCTCCTTCCATAACCTTCCATACCAGGTTCTCACTATTGTTCTTATCAACAGCGCTTGTCATTGCCCATACTGTTGAACCTGAGCAAGTGAATACGCCGTTTCCCATATCTGGGCATGGAATGATGATTGCATCATCGCCAAGGAAATTAACGTGATCAGAGTACTTCCAGTGTCCGAGAAGAGCCAATGCACTTTCCTTTCTCTCGTAGAAGCCATTTTCGTAATCACACTTACCGTTGATGTATCCTTCCTTGACCATCCATGAAAGGTACTCGAAGGCAGCCAAGGTTCCTTCTCCGTTGATTGCACCTGTTACAGTTCCATCCTCATTCATATACTCACCATTGAAGGAAGCGATGAATGGCATGTACTGGAAGTAAAGGGAAGCAGCCTTATTCTGTCTAATATAGAGTGGATACTCCACTCCATTTGCCTTAAGCTTCTTGAGAGCATCTTCGAACTCTTCCTTTGTCCAAGCATCCTTATAACTTGTCGGGATTCTTACACCAGCATCGATAAGCATCTGCTTGTTTGCCCAAAGACCCATACCTGCATCGAACTGTGCAATAGAAATAGTATGTCCATCATATGAAGTTTCTGTTACTACTGATGGGATAAGATCTTCCTTGAGGCTATCAGAGATATGGTCCTCGATTGACTTGATCAAACCTGCTTCATAGTAGCTTGGAACCATCAGGTAATCACAGACGATCAGGTCTGGAGTATCCCCGACGATTGGTGAAACCTGTAATTTCTGATCAAGTTCATCCTTTGGATAATACTCATCAACAACTGTGATTCCCAGTGAAGCCTCGAGGTTGTCGAATACCTTTTTGTACACTCCATCCTCAGAACCACTACTTACCCATACCTTGATTGATGTAGGTTCAGCCTGCTCAACAACAGCCTTTTCACTGTTACCATTTGCCATCAAAGGTAGAACAGCAAGAATAACCATCAATACGATTGTAAATGCTTTTCTCATATTATGCTCCTTTTTTATGTTAAACGTTTGTTATATGACTCAAGTATATCCCTCATATAAAACATGTCAAGAAAAATATGTTAAACGATTAATATATTTTTAGCGGGTCCCTACTTGTTTTCGCAGGACCAAAGAAAAAATAGAAATCCTGCAGCTCTGTTTCCATCATATCGCCCATTTTATAATGCTCCTGAGCTACTTTGAACTGCACACTTCTATCATAGGCAGTACGTCTGAATTCAACCTTTCCATCCTCTATTATTGCATAGTGGGCTTCCTTGTCCGGATCGTCTGGCCTTCTATAGGAAATAGAACCTGGATTAATCCATTCTCTTTCTCCAAATAGCATAGACATGGTCTGCCTATGAGAGTGACCAAAAATCAATCTTCTTCTGCTATAGTCACCGGAATACTCTGAAAACTCATCCCAATAATTGTCAAACTGCTTAAATGACTCAATTATTCCATAAGATGAATCATATTGATGCTGAATCATATACTTCCATCCATCTGCTTCAAAGCACAGATGATCAGGCAGGCTCTCCAAAAATGAGACATGTTCCTCGCCTAGTTTCCAACAGTTCTCATGAACCCATTTGAAATCCTTACCCTTCACATTCTTCCAATCTGTATTTCTATAGATGTTTATCAGATGTGTATCATGGTTTCCATGAACAAGCGCAAGCGGTTTTTTATAGTTCATGAAGAACTCAACGCACTCAGCTGGGTTTGTTCCGTAATCTACCAAATCACCTGCTACTGCAAGCAAATCAAAGTCCTTCTCCTTATTAAGGATTGCCTTCAATGCCTCTATATTACTATGAATATCGGAAATCAAAAGGATTCTCATATGGCCTCCAATACCCTGAATTATATTAAACGATTGATATATTTCAATAGAAGATCACGTCCCAAGTGATTCATTTTTATAAAAAACAATAATAATTATCGATTGATGAAAAAAATATAAAGAGACTAACGGGTTTATATTTTTCACCCACGTTTAAGTGAGGGTCCGCATTTTTCAGACTAGTCATTTGATGACTATCCAACGACCATTTCGCTTGCTTCCGATTCTTTCTATCATTCCTTCTCCTTGTAAAAAACGACAAAGATCTCTCAGCAATCTCGGAAGCAGTATCATCAGGGTAAGATAAAATGTGGCTCAGGACTTTCCTGTCTGATGGTTTCAAACCGCCATTATTACCGCCATTCTGTTGGCGGTTTAGCAAAATCTGCTTTTTCAAAAAAAGGATATTTGTGTGTACTGCATCATCAGCAGAAAGCATTGTGCCCGTATTATAGGTTCCTAATATATGAGCTCGGTTAGTCCCTATTTATTCATCAACCGGACATAAAGTGTGTATTTATAGCATCAAATGATGTATTATATATAGAGGAAGTGAGTCTATATATGATTAGCTATTTTGAAGATGAAAAACTGAATTAAAGAGAGAACTTATAGATGAAGTTAAAAGCGAAATTGTAGCTTTTCTCAACAGCGATGGTGGAACAATATTTGTCGGAGTCGAAGATGACGGTACTGTCATTGGTTTTAAAGATTCAAATATAAAAGATGAGATAGATCTTAAACTGGGAAACTGGATTCGGGATGCCTTTTTCCCTAAACCTTCCGGCCTTATAAACTTCTTTTTCAATGAAGATGACATTTTGGAGATTCAAGTATCAAAAGGCACCTCAAAACCAAGTGGTGTCTACATTCGAGTAGGCAGAAGTAAGCGAAGGGCAAGTGATGATGAAATACTCAAAATGATTATGGAAACACGGAGATACAGCTATGAAGAAGATATCTCCGATGAACAGGATCTGACGTTCAAGGCTTTTTCAAGAGTACTTGAAGATAACGAAATGAAGCTTACAGTCAGAATGATGAATACACTTGGCATGAAATCAAGATCTGGTGAGTATACAAATCTAGCTTTTCTAATGTCTGATCAGTCTGATATTGTCGTCAAACTTGCGGAATATGATTCTGATATGAACTTCAGGATAAAGAAAAGCTTCAAAGGATCATTGGTAAAGATTCTTTCTGATGTGGAGGAACAGACAGAACGCCTTAATGATGTGAAGGTTGTTATTGATGGCAGTTCATTTAAGAGAAAGGAGACCAAATCATATCCCGGAGCATCAATAAGGGAAATGGTACTGAATGCATTTTGCCACGCCAGCTATTTTCTCCATTCCAACATCAAGATAGAGTTTTTCCCTGATAAGGCAAAGATATCCAGCCCAGGTGGAATCTTCAATGCAACCATGGATGACATCATGAATGGAGTACAGACCTATCGTAATCCAAGACTTGTCAATGTCTTTGATAAACTTCATCTGATTGAAAACTTCGGTACCGGAATACCAAGAACACTTCAGAGTTATGAAGGATATGAGGTTAAACCGGAATTTAAGGCAAGTGAGAATTTCTTTATCGTGACACTGCCGAATGTAAACTGCATTCAAAATGAATCCATAAATGATCTGGGTCTGGAAATACTACGGCTTATCAAGGAGAATCCGGGAATAAACGCTCCTTCCATTACTTCTCTTTTATCAGTTAAGGATCATTCAGTCACTCTTTTCCGTGTAAAGAATGAAATAGGGCGTAACTTGGATAGGTATATAGAGCATGTAGGTTCAAACAAAACAGGTGGATACTATCTGAAAAAGAAAGAATAATTCTTGTTTCTGAAGTAAATGAATGCATTGTATTAGAATATAGGAAAATAGGTAAACTTAATGCCAACCTCGAGTATTTTCACAAA
>CAMEQB010000048.1 GCA_945932505.1 uncultured Spirochaetales bacterium | reverse complement strand
CTACACATATTAGGGCAAAGAGTGCACTCTTTATACTCATCAATAACCGACATACCTTGATTATAATATTTGTAATGAGTCTAAAAAAGAGGATAAGAGAGAATAAACACTTCAGTTATTTCATCCCCAAAAAAACTACGAGGATATTATTTAGTTTTACAAAAACTATCCTTTTCTCTTTTGCTTAGTGCTGCTGGTTCTATGCCTTTATCTTTCGAATAAGCCAACAACCCGCGATAATCAATAGAAATAGATGGCATATCCTTCATTAGAATAGGCCCAGGAGTTTCACTAAGACTTTCCTTATATCTTTGCATCTGTCCACTCATAATCATATACCTCTCTAATTTTTTTTGCTGATACAGTATCAATCATAAAATGATATGGGTGCAGAATACCAACATGAATAGCACCAAACACTTTTGAATAGTGCCACAAAAGCTTTTCATTTGCAGCAAAACCGTAAAGGAAACCTTCATATCCATATTCAAAAGATTTATCTGCAGCAATAGAAAACAAATGACCTCCCACTCCTACATTCTTTACATCATCAGTAATCTCCTTATTGTTTTGAGGAGCTGCAACCATCCATGAAACGTACAATGCTTTCGAATTTGCATCTTTTTCTAAGGCAATTAATCCCTGAATATCCACAGTACCTTTTATTACAAGCCCATATACTTCACAAGAATCCAACAAAACACTCCAGTCAACATACCATCCATTGCTTCTATTGTATTTAGAAAGAAATGATTTTCTCACAATTCTAATCACTTCCGTGGGGATTATTTCTCCAGTTTTTGCATCTTTTAAGCAAGGTGTCATCTCATCAATCCAAACGTTTATCATTTCTTTCCTCTAATAGTATTATAACACATTTCTACGTTAATATTTGTACGTTTAATCTTTTTATGAAAAAAGAAAAGCAAAGAGTACACTCTTTATACTTATTCATAACCGACATACCTTGATTATAATATTTGTAATGAGTCTAAAAAAGAGGATAGAAGAGACAATGTAGAGTCAAAACGTCCCTAGGGACTATTCAAACTGAAAGAAGGGAACTATCTTTATCATCATGTGGTTTGATTTTCTGAGACGAGGAAAGAAAGAAGAAAAGAAAAAGGAAGTAAGATACATTCTCGCCATTGATGGCGGAGGAATGAGGGGCATTGTCCCTGCCTTTATTCTGAAAAAAATGAATGAAGAGCTGAAGGAGCGGGGAATACTCCGTCCTTTGTACTCATACTTTGATCTTGTTTCAGGAACCAGCACAGGAGCCTTGATTGCTCTTGGTCTTACTTCCCCAGTAGATAACCTTGGATTAAAGAAAGAAGAAGGCGAAGACTGGGAAGTAAGTGAGATCATCGAGAAAGGAAGATTCAGAAAAACCACAGAAATAGTGAAGAAAGGCGAAATAGAGAGACTTGGGGACCCTGAAGAACTATTGAGCCTTTACACAGAAAACGGAAAGAAAATATTTATCCCAGATGACGCCAAGGGAATATGGAGGCTTGTGGGAAAAGTCTCGAAGATGCTTGGCGATAAATATGACACTGCGCCCTTAGAGATGTTTCTCGATGAAATCTATGGAGATACGCTCCTATCTGACGCCAAAGTCCCTACTATGGCTGTAAGCACAGACGTAAACGGTTGCAAAAGCTTTATTTTCCGCTCTTGGGATAGCCATGGATTCTTAGTCAGGGAGGCGGCAAGGGCTACTAGCGCAGCTCCGACTTACTTCGCTCCAGCTGTATTTATCGACAGAGAAACAGACGAGAAACTGACTCTTGTTGATGGCGGGATGATAGCTAATAACCCGATTCTTGCCACATATATTGAAGCTAGGAAGCTTTATCCAAATGCAGATGAGTTTAGAATTCTCTCTATCTCTACAGCCTCCCCTCAGTGTATTCTCCATCCAGAAGAATATGCCACAAACCTTGAGTGGCTTTCACATCTTACATCAGCCTATAGCAGTGCAAACATGAATATATCCCTTGAAGGCGTAGAGAGCATAAAAGGAGTAAGAGTCGATAGAATCTGGGAGCCGGTATTAGAGAAGAAAATTAAATTGGATGACACTTCAAAAGAAGCAATAGACTCTCTCTTGGAGGCATCAGAGAAGATCTGGGAAATGGATAAAGAAAAGATTTACTCATTCTTAGATGAAGTAACTACAGCTCCAATCCCAGATAGATTGATACTAAAAGATGAGAATAAAGTCAGAGAGAGTCTCCCAAAGCTCGAAGAGCCTCAAAAAGATGCTCTCTACCTTCCCTCATAGAAAATGATATGTCGCCAACTGTAGAGTGGTCGCCTACAATATCGGAAACAAGCTTGATGGCATAAAAAGGAATTCCAAAGGAAAGTGCTGCTACTCCTACTCCATATGCCTCCATATCTACGCAGTCTGGAGAGAAAGAAGAGAATACATCTCTATAAGAAGAGGTAAATGTTCCAGAGGAGAGAAGAGTCAACCCCGACTTTCTGTCAGCAGTTCTTAGCTCTTTGATAGTAGAGCGGTTCCAGTCGATGGTAGCTCCCAAAGATAGATGCATTGCCGATAGATCTTGGTCTGGGGTCACAACAGTGGAGAAAGAGACAACTTCTCCCCTTTTTATTCTTCCCATGCTTCCACAGGTTCCTACGCTTACTACAACTTCAGCTCCTGTCTTCACTATCTCGCCAGAAGCTCTTGCGGCTGCAAAAATTGGCCCCACACCGGAGACCAAAGTCAGGAAATCTCCTCCCAGTCCTTTGATCTCCGCCTTATCTGAGGCGACTACAAGTATTTTTTTCATTATATGCAAAGACCTGCAATAGCAGCTCCAATTGTTGGAGAATTATCGATGGAGACAATCTGACAGACCTTTCCTTCCTTCTTCCAAAGAATCTGGTCCAAATACTCTTTTACATAGTCTTCAAGGAAACATGTCTTATAGAATGTTGTTCCGTCAGCGTTGATGACTACAGGTCTTCTTGGATCATCCCCTTCTCCTGAAGCGATTACTGCTGCAGTAAGGTTGAGAGCAGTAAGCTTTCCAGATCTCTCAACGATGGAGCGCATGATAATATAAGCATTCTTAGCGTCTTCTTTATTTGCAGAGAAGAAAGATAGAGGGTTGGAGAAGTCTCCAGCTTCTCTCAAAAATCCACCAACATCCTTTGTCTCAAGATCATTCATTCCAGATAGTTTCTCAACTGACTGAGAAGAGAATACTCCCTCTTCAGCTGCCTTCTTCAAGACAAAGAGGGCAAATGGGCCAAGGTATGCGCCGCTGATCTTCTTCTCAAGGTGATAGGAGTTACTATCCTTTGTAGTCTTCATAAACTCTTCGTCGATTCCAGAGAGTTCCAGCTTCAAGCAACCTGACTCTACGTTGATAATCTGGCTACCCTCACTGAGAGAAAGCTTCTTGATATTGGAGTTTCTCTCAACATAAGCGGTGTTTGTACCGGTTCCAAGGATAAAGCCGATATATGTTGAAGCGTCTCCCTTATATGCAGCCTTTGCAGCCAGGAGAGTTGCAACAGTATCGTTGACGATACTTACTGTCATACCTTCTGTGTCATATCCCCTGCCCGCTAGCTCAGCCAAGAGTTCCTTTCCAAGTCTCTTTCCGATTACTTCGGGAGCCTTGATCTCTTTACTGAACATTAGAGGAATACCATCATGATCAGGAGTGATCTCTGCAGCATAAGAGAAACAGAAGCCGATCTTCTTGCTCTTACCCATAAAGCGCTGGATATTGTCCGCAAGAATAGAGAAGAATTCTTTTTTGCTGACTTCCTTCTTTGCGCCTGGCATACCGACTTTCTGGAAATCTGAGATTTCAGCCACGCCATCGTTAAATGTCACGAGACAAGTTCTGAAGTTTGTTCCACCTGCGTCC
The DNA here is from genome assembly GCA_945932505.1 of uncultured Spirochaetales bacterium. Taxonomy (GTDB): domain Bacteria; phylum Spirochaetota; class Spirochaetia; order Sphaerochaetales; family Sphaerochaetaceae; genus Ornithospirochaeta. The sequence goes on along the minus strand of CAMEQB010000048.1, from coordinate 7,267 downwards.
ATGACAATAACACTTTCACCATCAGGAATATCATTTCCTGCCTCTGTATATGTTGCGATCATCGCCAGTGAGCTCTCTTCACCATCCAAGCCCTTCTTCATTTCAGAAGAGAAGAAATCAAGGACTTTGTCAGAGTCTACATCCTCTGCTCGTAAACCATGTTTTTTTAGAAAATCATATGCTTCCATAGATACCCCTTTTTATCAGCCAGATTTCAGTCTATATTTCAAGTCAACCTTATATTTTGAAGAGTTGACAGTAAACATATTGGATTGTACTACAAGATTTCCTTTGCTGTCACCAAAGACTTCCAAAACACCTTTGACTATCCACTCTTTTCCTCTCTCTTTCAATGTGCAGTTCACTTTTATCGAGAGGGAAATGGAGGAAAGGTCCTTACCCAACATCAGTTCCAGTTCATTGGGCTCTTTTTTTGTATTGATGGCAATCTCTCCGTCAACGATCAAGTCGTCTTTCTCGTATCCCTTCTCCAGTAGTATTCTTTGTATCTGCTGCATAATAGAAGAGCGCTGGGTGGCGGCAAAAAGAGCGCTATCTATGATGTTTGAACCTTTAGGCTTGGAGGTAAGCGCATCATAGTAGAGAGAAACATCTGAAGAATTGAAAACTACTTTTTCAGGAAATAGCCCATCTCCTTCTATTTCCACCCCGGGAAGAGAGAGACGGGGCTTAGAGGCAGAAGAAGCCATAACACTCAGCGTCACAGTCTCCAACTCTTCAAAACAGGGTGAAGAGAAGAGAGGGAATAGTAATAAGACAAATAAAATAATGACGAGTGTTTTCTTCACTGTTTCAGTCTACTGTTTTTTCGTCTTTGGGCAATATCAAAGAGCGAGAATCTCTGTTAATATATAATAATATGAAGAACACTATACTTTGGTATGATCTAGAAACCTTCGGTCTCAATCCTCGTTACGATAGGATTGCACAGGCTGCAGCCATCAGAACAGATATGGACCTGAATGTAATCGATCAGCCATTACTTCTATATTCTAAGCTTTCTCCTGATTATCTTCCTGTGCCGGAAAGCTGTTTGGTGACAGGGATCACACCACAGATGGTAAATGAAATGGGAATCAGGGAATCTGAAATGATCGAGAAGCTTCTCTCGGAGATGATGAAGCCTGGGACCATTACTACAGGCTTCAACTCCATCGGCTTTGATGATGAGTGTATCCGTTCCACTCTCTATAGAAACCTTTATGACCCATATGAAAGAGAATACTCCAACGGCTGCTCCCGTTGGGATATCCTGAACCTTGTCAGAGCCACAAGAGACCTTAGGCCTCAAGGCATGGTATTTGACAAAAAGAACAGTGAAACAGGATTTACCTCATTCAAGCTGACAGACCTGACTGAAGAAAACGGCATAGACCAGAAGGGAGCTCATGATGCCTTGGTTGATGTAAGGGCCACAATAAATGTAGCCAGGCTCATAAAGAAGAATCAGCCCCGTCTTTGGGATTGGGCGCTGAACATCAGGGACAAAGACAATGTGAAGAATGTAGTGAATGTCTTGAAGCACGAACCATTTCTCCACACTTCATCTATGTTCGCTTCTGAAAAAGGTAACACTCACCCATGCCTTCCTCTCTTCTACTCTGGAAAGAATGAAATATGGTGTTTCGACCTCACCTTCGATATTCCTTCAAATCCTGAACTATCAGACTATAAGGCAACTGGCTTATTTAAGCTTAATGCCAATAGATGCCCATTTGTCGCTCCTTTAAATACATTAGATAAAGAAGGAGAAAAGCGACTGGAATTTACAAAAGAAGAAGTACAGAGAAGAGCGAGATATATAATAGAGAGAAAAGTCTTTGACAAAGAAAAACTTTTGGAGACTATCCCTGAATTTGAGAACACGGAAAAAGACCCAGACGTAACTATATATGGCTCATTTTTATCCAGGGATGACAAGAAGAGGCTAGCGGAAATCAGAAAGCTTCCGCCATCAGCTAAGCTCTCTCATCATCCAGCTCTCCCCTTCGATGACGAGAAGTATCATAAGCTTGTCTGGAGGCAGGTAGCAAGGAATTGGCCAGAAGTTCTCAGTGACAGTGACAAAAAGAAGTGGAAGAACTGGTGTGCCTCCCGCCTTATTTCTCCACCTATCCAGAACGCACAAAGCCTGGAAAACTACAGGGCGAACTGCAAAAAACTTATGGAAAGCATGGAAATAGAGGGCGAGAAAAAGAAGATTATCGCTTCCCTTCTTGAATATGGGGATTGGCTTGAAGATACTGTAATCAAGGATTAAAGATGTCTAGTAACGATTTATTGAATAAACTGCCGGGTTATCGGAAACAACTTGAAGAATTGGACCAGAGCCTCAGTACTCCTGAGGTAATGGGCAACATGAAAGTATATAAAGAGAAGATGATGGAAAGATCCCATCTCTCACCTATTGTTGAGAAACTGGAAGAGATGGATAAACTTTCCTCCGAGCTCTCAGATTCCTTAGAAATGCTGGAAGCTGAAGAAGACAGCGAAATGAGGGAAGTAATAAAAGAAGAGATAGAAGAACTGAAGTCTTCCCTGGAGAAAGCTGAAAAAGAGTGTAAAGTTCTCCTTGTTCCACCAGACCCACTGGAAGGTAAGAATATTATTATGGAAATAAGAGCAGGAACTGGTGGAGAAGAGGCTGCACTCTTTGCCTCCGATATCTTCAGAATGTATACCCACTATGCAGAAAAGAAGAGATGGAAGATCGAGATAATGAGCCAAAACGAAACGGAGCGTGGCGGCTTTAAAGAGATCGTATGCTCCATCAGCGGCAAAGATGTCTATGGCTCTATGAGATATGAATCTGGAGTACATAGAGTACAGCGTGTCCCTGAGACTGAGTCTGGCGGAAGAATACACACATCAGCCATCACTGTAGCAATACTCCCAGAAGCGGAAGAGACAGATATCGAGATCAATGAAAAAGATTTGAAGATCGATGTAATGAGAGCTGGTGGCCCTGGCGGACAGTGTGTAAACACTACAGACAGTGCCGTAAGAATTACACACCTCCCTACAGGAATCGTTGTAATCCAGCAGGATGAGAAGTCTCAGCTTAAAAATAAAAACAAAGCTATGAGAGTCCTTAGGTCAAGGCTCTTTGAAATGGAAGAAGCCAAGAAACAGAAAGAGAGGGCTGACGCCAGAAAGAGCATGGTAGGTAGCGGCGACAGAAGTGAGAGAATAAGAACATACAACTTTCCTCAGAATAGATGCACCGACCATAGAGTAAACCTTACTTCCTATAATCTAGACGGAGTTCTCAACGGCGAACTTGACGAGTTTATCGACGCTTTGAAGATCAAGGCAGGAGAAGAGGCGTTAAAAGATAATTGATGACACTCTTCGAACTAAAAAGAAAGCTCATAGAAATAGGAAAGAATCTGGAAGACCCTATGCTTGAAGCTAGGGTTCTACTCTCCTTTTTGGGTTTTTCACATCTTAAGCAAATTACAGATAAAAACGAAGAAGTGTCACAAAAAACAGCTGATGAAGCTACTTCTATGATGAAAAAGAGAGCTTCCGGTTATCCAATGGCATACATTACTGGAGTCAAAGAGTTTTGGGGCATGGAGTTTAAAGTAAACGACAACGTGCTTATTCCTCGTCCAGACACAGAGACTCTTGTAGAGGTGGCTGTAGATCTATATATAGAAAATAACCTCCAAGGCAAAATCCTGGATTTATGCACAGGAAGCGGCGCAGTAGCCACAGCTATAGCAAAGGAGTTGGAAAAAGACGTTAAGCTATCCGATATCTCGCCGTCGGCAGCAGAGACGGCAAAAGAAAACTACGAGCGCCTCATTGGGAGAACGGCTGATATAAGAGTGGGAGACCTATTTGAGAAGTGGGAAGGGTGTAAGTTTTCCCTCATTGTTTCTAATCCACCATATTTGACAGACACCTGGTGTAATGAAGTGGACGAAGAAGTAAAAAAAGAACCCCGCCTTGCTCTCTATGGTTTTGATGAGGATGGCCTTGGGATAATCAGGCGAATTATAGCTGACTCAGGTAAATTCTTGGAAAAAGGCGGATATATTGCACTTGAATGTGACTATAGACAGTGCTCAACTCTCGCTAAACTCCTTGAAACAGAGGGGTATTCAGGTGTTAACATAAAAAAAGACCTTGCAGGTAAGGATAGGGTGGTATATGGAAAATACAACGGTTAATACTTCTACACTTCCAAAGACTCCGGATGATTTTCCGAATAAGGACTTGGTCGATAAATTTGTCAACAAAATCCTCAATTATTCACAGGAAGACACTGAAAAAATCTCTGCTGCTGCAGTATATGCAGCAAAAAAGCATGGAGATCAGAAGAGAAAAAGCGGAGAACCCTATCTTATACACCCAATTGCAGTAGCTGAGATACTCATGAGCTACAACATGGACGCAGACACAGTATGTGCCGGTCTATTGCACGATACAATCGAAGACACAGATACAACAGAAGAAGATATTGCAAAACTTTTTGGTAAAGAAGTTGGAGAGATGGTACAGGCTGTAACCAAAATATCCCGTATCACTCAAGATAAATCTATCCAGGAAGCTGAGACCATCAAGAAGATGTTCTTTGCAATGTCCAAGGATCTTAGAGTCATTCTTATTAAGCTTTCAGATAAACTCCATAACATGAGGACTCTATCTGGCCTCAAGAGCGATAGACGTATCGCTTTTGCAAAGGACTGCCTCGATATCTTCGCTCCTATCGCAGATAGCCTTGGTATGCAGACAATGAAAAGCGAGCTTGAAGACTTGTCTCTCAAGGCCTTGAAGCCTGAAAGCTATGAATATATCTCAACATATCTTTTGGAAAGAAAGGGTGAATATACAGCCTTTATAAAGCAAGTATCGAGAGCCATTGAAGAAGCTTGCAAGAAAGAAGGACTACAGAACATAGAAGTCTCCGGTAGAGTAAAGCATGCCTACTCTATCTACATGAAGATAAAGAAGAGAAAGAAAGAGATTGATGAAATCTACGATATATTGGGAATAAGAGTAATCTGTAATACTACAGTTGAGTGTTACACGATACTTGGTATCATCCACTCTATGTGGATTCCTATTGAAGGCAGGTTTAAAGACTATATCGCCATGCCTAAGGCCAATAACTATCAATCTCTCCATACTACCGTCTTGGGTCCTCAGTCAAAGCATCTTGAAATCCAGATAAGAACCTGGGAAATGCATAAGACAGCCGAGGAAGGTGTCGCAGCCCACTGGGCTTATAAAGCATCTTCAGGAAGTGAAAGCGGTGCTTGGAAGAGCCTCGACTCCATCAACTACCAGAAGATTGTCAAGAAAATAAAGAACTGGTCAAAAGAAATAGAGCAAAGCGAAGACTACATGGAAGAGATCAAGAACGAACTCTTGAAAGACTCTATCGTGGTCTTCACTCCTCAGGGCCATGTAATCGAGCTCCCTGTAGGCTCTACAGCCCTAGACTTTGCATATAAGATCCACACTGAAGTCGGTAACCACTGCTCGGGAGCAAGAGCTGACGGCTCAATCATCCCATTAAATAAGCCGTTGCAGAATACTCAGATAGTAGAGATCATGACATCCCCTTCAGCCCATCCGAACTTACAGTGGATGGAGTATGCACAGGCTTCCAGCACAAAGAAGAAGATCAAAGCTTGGCTTAATAAGTATCAAGCTGATAACGTTCCGGAGGTAAAGACACCTGAAAAGAAGCCTACACCTCCACAGAAGAAGGAAGTTGTTACATCTAATCCAGCCCGTCTTATTAACGGGACAATGTCATATACAGCTCCTGAAACAACAGGAACACTTATGGTTGGAGACGACTCCAACGTCATGTATTCCTTTGCAAAGTGTTGTAACCCTATGCAGGGGGATGATGTTCTTGCCTACATCACTAGAGGAAGAGGATATATTATCCATAGAAAAGACTGCTCTAACCTGAAGCACATGGCTGAAGTAAACGAGAGAACAGTAAGTGTCAAATGGACAGGCGACGAGCTGATGAAGAGGTATAGAGTCACAACAAAGATTGACTCCGATATCTTCGGCCAGTTAGATAATGCTGTAAAGTATCATGGTGGAAGAGTGAGAAAAGGAACTCTTGGCATCGACGGCAATAGACTTACAGGTGAGTTTACTATTATTGCTGAAAGCGAAGAAGCCATCAGAAAGTGTACTGCAGCCATCAGGACTATTCCTTCTGTAATAGAACTGACAGGACTTGGACTCACTGACGCCTCTGTAATCCCCAATAAGAAAAAATGAGTGATCCTTTTATTGAATTAAACATAGACAATATCTCTTCTACTCCCCTCTGCTGTATCTATAGAAAGAAAAGCGGACATAGGGGAGTAGATGAAAAAAAGAACTGGCTTATAGATAGATTCAAAGAAGGCCACACATACAGAAAGATTGAGAATGAAGAGACTGCTTTTATCGAGTATGCTCCACTAGAGAAAGCTTGGGTTCCAATCGTTGGCGACAACTATATCTACATCTATTGCTTATATGTGCTGGGAGAAGCAAAAGGCAAGGGATATGGCAAGGCCTTGATGGAAAGTGTAATAAAAGACGCAAAAGAAAAAGGAAAATCAGGGATAGTAATGCTGGGCTCTGAGAAGCAGAAAGCTTGGCTATCTGATCAGAACTTCGCTTCTCTCTTCGGCTTTAAAGAGACTGAAACAACAGCTTATGGTTACTCTCTCCTCACTCTCTCTTTTGATGGAACACTACCCCATTTCACTCAAAAAGCAAAAGAAGGAAGAAATAATGAAGAAGGACTCTCTATCTATTACTCTCCTCAGTGCCCCTACTCACTTCCTCGTATTGAAAAACTGAAGGCATATGTGGAAAAGAATAGTATACATTACTCTTTTCATTATATCGATACTCTTGAGAAAGCAAAAGACATACCCTCCGCTTTCAACAACTGGGCTGTCTTCTATAACGGTATATTTCAAACAGTAAACCAGATAGATGAGAGAAATATTGAGAAAATAATTAAGGGATTCTCAAAATAGATTATACTTTTTTGTCACTTCGAACCTATATTACGTTTTGCACATTAAGTTATCCTTCTTTTGAATGACTTCTTTATCATCATGTTTGGGATTTTGCAGCTCACAACGCTATGGGTAGGAATCAAATGGAGCGAGAGGATTTATCTCCCCTCGCTTCAATGTCTCATTTTATCTTGGGTTATCGATTTACTATAAAAACGGATTTTCGTTCAATTAATCGAGGGTATGGATTA
>CAMEQB010000047.1 GCA_945932505.1 uncultured Spirochaetales bacterium | reverse complement strand
GAAGGCATCAAACAGGAAAAGATGCAGACATTTATCGACAGCATGATCGATAGTGGAAAGAAGCCTCTCTTTGATGAGTATATCAATGAAGCCAAGGCTATGATTTCAGACGGTATCTTTGATGGTTCAGACTGGGAAGGAAGAGAAGAAAAAGTACTGAAGACTTTGGATAACATCTCAAAGAATATTTGCCGCTCAGTAACTGTTTCTACAATGCACGGTTGTCCTCCGAAAGAGATTGAAGCTATCTGTTCATATCTTTTGACAGAGAAGAAATTGGATACTTTCGTAAAACTTAATCCAACTCTTCTTGGCTACGATACAGTAAGAAAGGTCTTGGATGATCTTGGATATGGATATGTAGTACTTAAGAGAGAGTCCTTTGAACATGATTTGCAGCTAGCGGACGCAAAAGCGATGCTTCATCGCCTGGTTGACCTAGCAAAGAAAGAGGGAAGGAAGTTCGGTGTTAAGCTTACCAACACTCTTGGCAACGTAAACCCTCAGGATGTCCTGCCAGGAGACGAGAGATATGGATCAGGAAGAATCCTACTTCCTCTCTCATCCCGTGTCGCTTTGATTCTCTCCGAAGAGTTTAACGGAACACTTCCTATCTCTTACTCTGGTGGAGTCAGCGCTCTCAGCGTGAAGGATCTCTTTGAGACAGGAATCCATCCTATTACTCTTGCTACCGATATGCTCCACCCAGGTGGATACGCAAAGATGAAACAGCTTTGTGAGATTTGTAAGGAAGTTCCTTCAGCATGGGAAAAAGAGACTATCGATATATCAAAGCTTAGAAAGTTTGTAGAGAAGGTCTCTGATCCAAAGGGAATCGCAGGAAAAGAGTTCAGAGGCACAAAGAGTGCAAAAGTCGGAACACCTCTCTCTCTCTTCGACTGCTATGTAGCTCCATGTGTAGAGGCTTGTCCTATTCATCAGCCTATTCCTGAGTATGTAGCTCTTGCAGGAGAGGGCAGAATGGCTGAAGCTTTGAGCCTTATCTATACTTCCAATGCTCTTCCAAATATTACAGGTTGGATTTGTGACCATCAGTGCCAGAACCACTGTACAAGAATGGATTACGAAGGACCAGTACAGATTAGAGAAGTCAAGAGAGTCTGTGCAGAGAAGGGTTTTGATGAGTACAAGGATGTAATGTGGGAAAAACCAGATGAACCAGCTGATGTGAAGGCTGCTGTCATCGGAGCAGGTCCTGCAGGCCTTGCTGCAGCATACTTCCTTGCTCAATCTGGTTTCGATACAAGCGTATTTGAAAAAGAAGAGAGAGCCGGTGGCGTTGTTGCAAATATCATCCCTGAATTCAGAATCCCGATGGAAGCTGTTGAGAGAGATGTCCAGTTTATCAGAGATAATGGCGTCAAGTTCCATTTTAAAGAAGAGAAGACTATCCAGGAACTGAGAGATGAAGGCTTCGAGTATATCTTTGTCTCTGTAGGCGCAACAGCATCCAACGATCCACATGTCAGTGGAAACGGAGAAAGAGAGAGTGCAATCTCATTCCTCTTGAGAAGTAAGAAGGGAGAAGAGATTGATCTTGGAAGACACGTTGTAGTCATCGGAGGCGGAAATACAGCAATGGATGCTGCAAGAATGGCTATAAGGACAAAGGGTGTGGAGGATGTAACAGTAGTCTACAGAAGAAGCGAAGAAGAGATGCCTGCCGATAGAGAAGAGTATGAACTTGCTCTTGCAGACGGCGTGAAGTTTATCTTCCTTGCATCTCCATCCAGTGTGGTAGATGGCTTAATGACAGTAAAGAAGATGGTTCTTGGAGAAAAGGATGCTTCTGGAAGAAGAAAGCCTGTAGACAGCGGAGAGACATTCACTCTTGACTGTACTTACATGATTAGTGCCATCGGTGAAAAGGCTGATGAGAATGTCCTGGCTGCTCTTGGCCTCTCTGAAGACGATAAAGTATATGTAATCGGAGATACAAAGACAGGTCCAAGCACTGTCGTCAGATGTATTGCATCTGCTCAGAGTGCAGTAGACGATGCCATCGACAAAGTATATGAAGATATTCTTGCTTCAGATGATGAAGAAAAGGAGTGTAACTGCGAAGGTGAGTGCACTTGTGGAGAGAACGCAGAAGAGGTGGGCGAGATAGAAGAGGAAGAAGACATCGACGAAATAAGGGAAGAGGAAGATGATTTCTTCGCATCTATCCGTGAGAAAAAGGCAAGAGTCACCCTCTCTGAACCAAAGGGAGACAGAAAGTTCCTTGAAAAAGAGGCAAAGAGATGTCTTGAGTGTTCTTATTACTGCAATAAGTGTACAGAAGTATGTCCTAACAGAGCCAATGTAATGATTGACTTGAGAGATACCGGCCTCTTTGAGGATCCATTCCAGATTCTCCATATCGACGCTTACTGTAATGAATGTGGAAACTGTGCTTCATTCTGTCCACACGATGGCGGACCATACTTGAAGAAGTTTACACTCTTCTCTCGCCCTGATGACTTTGAGAACAGTACTAACAGTGGCTTCTATGCTGAAAACGACCAGATAACAATCCGCTTGGACGGCAAGGTAATTAAGGGAGAGCTGGATAGAGACGGCAGACTTGATGCTGATGTTCCTGAAGAAGTAAAGGCGATGATTGAGACGATTTTCATCTCTTATTCATATCTTTTGGGACCTGTGGAGGAATAATACATGGTTGATCTATTAATTAAAAATGTCCGCATTATGCAGACTCAGCCTCCTTTCACTGTTGAAGAAGGAATGGATGTTGCCATTGATGGTACATTGATAACAAAAGTAGGAAAGAATCTTGCTTTAGAAGCAAAAGAGACCATCGATGGAAGCGGTAAGACTTTGATTCCTGGTAATGTCTGTGCTCATCACCACTACTATTCAGGACTCTCAAGGGGCATGCTGATATCTGCAGGCCCTCAGACAGACTTCATTCAGGTTCTAAAAGAATGGTGGTGGAGACTTGATAGAGGATTAAGAGAAGAAAGTACATATTACTCATCTCTTATCTGCTCTCTTGATGCCATTGCTTCTGGTACCACAAGCTGCGTAGACCATCATGCTTCTCCTTGTTATATCGAAGGCTCTTTGTCCACAATAGCAAAGGGAATGGAGGAAATCGGAGTCAGAGGCTCCACCTGCTTTGAAGTCACAGATAGAAATAGAGGCATGGAGGAAATTGAGGAAGGCGTTGCTGAAAACATCAGATTTGCCAACGAAGTTGATGAAAGACTAAAGAAGGGCGAGGATGTTCTCTGTGAAGCTACAATCGGTGGTCATGCTCCATTTACTATCCCTGATGAGGGATTGAAAATGATGGGCGACGCCATGGAGAAGACTGGAAGAGGTATGCACATTCACGTAGCTGAAGCCAGCTACGACAGTGTATGGTCCCACCATTTCTATAATAAAGATCTTGCAGATAGATTGGATTCCTTCGGTCTTTTGACTCCTAAGTCATTGATAGTACATGGTGTACATCTATCTGAAAAGGAAATCGCCCTTATTAACGAGCGTGACTGTTTCTTTGCTGTAAACCCTCGCTCCAACATGAACAACAACATCGGATGCAATACTAAGCTTCCTTTGATCAAGAATCTCTGTCTTGGTACCGATGGATGTGGCGGAAATATGTTTGAAGAGATAAAGATTGCATTCTTCAAACACAAGGATGTTACAGGACCATGGTGGCCTTCAAACTTCCTTGAAGTGTTGAATAGAGGAAACAAGCTTGTTGAGTCTCAGTTTGGTGGAAGAATAAAGCTTGGTAGAATTGAAGAAGGATATAAAGCAGATATTGTTCTTCTAGACTACAATAATCCGACACCACTTGTGACAGCCAATGCTCCTAACCACTTTGTCTGGGGAATGGGAAGCGGAAACGTCAATACTACAATTGTCAATGGTAAGGTTCTTTTCAAAGATCACCACTTTGTACGTAGTGATGCAGAAGATATCTATAAGAGGGCTTCTGTTGTTGCAGGAGAGCTTTGGAAGGAAGTTGACAAAATAAAAGCTTAATAGAGTGGATTGCGGTTTGGTACTTGCAGCCGTATAATCTAAATGGTGGTAGGGGGAGAAATCCCCCTCTAATTGAAAGCTTTCGTTTTGCCATTGAATAAATCGGCGAATAATGGAGGAAGGAGACAAGATGTCTTATACCAAAATCAGCGATAAGATCGAAAGAGTGGACGCTAGGACAAAAGCAAGGGGAGAAGCAATGTATGTTTGCGACATGACTCTTCCCAACATGCTTTATGCCTATATGGTACGTTCCACATGTCCTAGGGGAAAGATTTTGAAAATCGATGTTCCTAATCTTCCTAAAGGATACAAATTCATCACAGCAGACGATATCCCACAGAAAGGGAATAACGAGCTTTGGATGATCTCCAAAGATTGGCGTGCCTTCGCAAAAGACTATGTTCTATATGTAGGAGAAACAATTGGTCTTTTGGTAGGCCCTGACAGGACTGTATTAAAGTACCTGAGAGATAATATTCATATCGAATATGAGCCTGAAGAACCTGCTGTCACTATCGATGATGGTATAGCATCAAAGGGCGGTCCTATGTTCCCTGAGAAGGGAAACAATGTTTTCTGTTCTCTTCACTGCGAAAAAGGAAGACCAATGGAAGAGGTCTTTAGAGAGGCGGATGAAATCTTTGAAGAGACACTGGAGACTGGATATCAGGAACATGTCCACTTGGAGACAAACGGTGCGATTGTCACCATGGAAGATGGCAAGTTTGTCTTCTATGCATCCGCTCAGTGTCCATTCTACATCAGAAAGAGTATTGCAGGACTATTGGGTATCAGCACAGATGACATAGTAGTAAGGCAGTGTACTACAGGTGGAGCATTCGGCGGAAAGGAACACTTCCCAGATGTTCTCTGTGGCCCCCTTCTTGTAGCGGAAAACGTTATTCGTAAGCCAATTAAGCTCATCTTCGATAGAGAAGAAGATACACAGTTCTCTGTTAAGAGACACCCTTCAAAGTGCGTTTATAAGACAGCCCTTAAAGATGGAAAGATCATTGGTATGGATGCAAAAGTATACTACAATGTAGGTGCATATCTTTCATCTTCTTTCGTAGTCTTGCAGAGAGGTATCTTCCATGCAAACGGTGTCTATAACATTCCTTCAACTCACTTAGTGGGAGAGGGAATCGGAACAAATACATTCCCGACCTGTGCTTTCCGTGGCTTCGGCGCTCCTCAGACCATATTTGCTGTGGAGACACATATGGATCACATCGCACACCATTTGGGAGTGGATCCTTTGGAGTTCAAGAAAGACTACATAATCAAGCAGGGTGAAGAGACTGTAACAAACGGACACATCATTGAAGAAGTCAAGTTACCTGAGATGCTTGATGTTGTTACCAAGGAAGCAGACTACTGGAGAAAGGCGAAAGAGTATACTCCAGGATGTGGAAAGGGTATTGGAATATCAATGTATCTCCATGGTGGAGCTTTCACAGGAAATGGAGAGCAGGCTATCATCAAAGCCCATGCAAGACTTGTAAGGACAGGAGATAGAGTAAGAATCGAAGTAGGCTCCACGGAAATGGGCCAGGGATTCCAGACAACTCTCCGTAAGATTGCTGCAAATACTCTTCAGCTTCCAATTGAAAATATCGATTACAACAATCCTGATACATCAAAGGTTGTAGACTCAGGTCCTACTGCTGCATCTCGTTCTACAATGATTGTAGGTAAGCTTGTGGAGAGAGCTGCCGAAGAGATGAAGAGACGCTGGGATGAGGGCGATATCACAACAGAAGTCGAGTACGAACACCCAGAGGGATATCCATGGGATCAGAGTACTTTCAGAGGCGATGCATACCTTGGCTGGGGCTGGGGTGTTGCATGTGTTGAGGTTGAAGTCGATAAACTTACAAACGAAGTAAAGACAGTTGGAATCTGGACCAGCCACGATATCGGACATCCAATCGACGAACTTATTGTTCATGGACAGGTAAATGGAGGTATCATCCAGTCTCTCGGATATGCCAGCATGGAGAAACTTGAAAACAAGAACGGTTTCTTCCGCCAGAAGAGAATGAGTGACTATGTCATTCCTACAAGTATGGATTTCCCTCGTCAGTTCTATCATCTTCAGGAAAACCCTTATCCATGGGGACCTCAGGGAGCCAAAGGAATGGGAGAACTGGTATTCAACGGTGCAGATGCAGCATATGTAGATGCAGTTGAAAGAGCTTTGGGAACTACTTTTAATTCAATTCCAATTCCACCGGAAGACATCGAGGAGGCTTTGAAGAAGAATGCTCAGTGAAGTTAAATTTACCCTGAACGGGAAGAAAATAATCTACCAAGGTGACCCATTGAGAAGACTCTTGGATGTCATCAGAGAAGATTTGGGTTTTACAGGTACAAAAGAAGGATGCTCTGAGGGAGAGTGTGGTGCATGCTCCGTAATCAAAGATGGACGCCTTGTCACTTCTTGTATCATTCCTATCGGTGCCTGCAATGGCAGTGATATCCTTACAATCGAGGGAATAAGAGATACAGAGAAGGGAGAGTGCATTGTTTCTGCTTTTGCTGAAGGCGGTGCAGTACAGTGTGGTTTCTGTATTCCTGGCATGGTTATGGCTGCTTATTATCTATTGGAAAACAATCCAAATCCTACAGAAGAAGAGATAAGAATGGGAATCAGCGGCAATATCTGCAGATGTACAGGTTATGACTTGATCGTAGATTCCATTGCACTCGCAGCAAAGAAAGGAGCGGAATTATGGAAGAAATGATGTGCTATATTCCTGAAAATCTTGAAGAAGCCCTTGCTATCATGGACGAAAAAGACGCAATCGCCCTTGCTGGAGGCTCTGACTTAATGGTCAGTGGAGCCAATGGTACAGGAGTCAACCCATCTTTTTCACGTCCTGTAGTCATCATCACAAACCTTCCTGAGCTAAAAGGCATAAAGAGACATGAAGATGGTTGGACAGAAATCGGAGCCCTCTCAACAAGTAGAGAAATTGCTGAAAGTGAGCTTGTCCACCCATTAGTCAGAAAGGCTGCATCCCAAATGGGAGCCGTAGCTCTTCGTAACAGCGCTACTATCGGCGGAAACATTGCAAACGCCAGTCCTAAGGGAGATACTCCTCAGCCTTTGATCCTTTTGGATGCTGAAGTGACACTTAAGAGTGTCAGGGGCGAAAGAAGAATGAAAGTCGATGACTTTATTCTCGGTGCCAAGAAAACACAGCTTGAGAAGGGAGAAATAATCACTTCCGTTCTTATCCCTCCATCAAATCTCACTCATTGCTACTATAGAAAGATAGGCATGAGAAGAGCCAATGCCATCAGTAAGCTTACTATAAGCATCGGGGCTGAAGTAAGGGATGGAAAAGTCGTAGATTTCCGTGCTTCTTCCGGTGCTGCAGGCCCTAAAGTGATCAGAAGTCATTCTTCTGAATCTATCCTTATCGGAAAGACACTTTCAGAACTTCCAGAATACAAAGAAGAGTTTCTTGATGCATGGAATAATGCAATTTCCCCACGTGCTATGCCTGAATATAGACGTGGAGCAACAAGAAGAATGCTTTCGTTCTTCATCGATGCACTCTCCTCGGGAGCAGAGGAAGGAATAATCGAATAGGAGGCAAAATGGTTATTCATCACCCATCAAATGCTTTAGAAGCTGTTAATACAAGGAAAGAGATACCTTGTAGTGTATATTTAGCCGGAGGAACTGAGGACTTGAGACTTGGTGGACAAGGCGAGAATAATGAGCTGATTGACATCAACGGCATTGTTCCTTCTGAAATCAGAAAGAGGGAAGACGGAATGATTGAAATCGGTGCCCTTGCTACACTGGAGGATTTAATTGAGTCAGATCTTATTCCGGAGTGTGTGAAGAAGGGCGCAAGGCTCTGCGCTTCTTTTGAAAAGAGAAATAGCGCCACCGTCGGGGGCAATATCGGGTCCCGACGTGATGACAGTTACCTTGGAGCTCTCTTTTCTGTTCTTGATGTGGTGATGCATACCATAACTCCACATGGAGAAGAAGACAAAAAGGTTTCGTCTTATTTTCCGACCAATTGCAGAAGGCTGATTCTTTATTTTGTATTGGATCCAAATAAAGAAGCTTATGTAAAACGATTTGGCAACACTTCATCATCCCACGCCACTTTGATTGCTGCAGAGTGCGAGGGACGATATGCACTCTCTGTAAAAGGGGCGAAGATGGTCATGGGCACATCTCCTGAGATATACAAGGATGTGGAATATGTCTCCGATATTACAGGTAGTGCAGAGTATAAGAAGTATCTGGCTTCCATAGCCTTTGAAGGAGAGAAATGATGGAATATAAGTGTATTATCAACAATAAAAATATAGTTCTCTCTGGAAAAGAAGACGAGAGATTGAGAGATGTACTTTATAGAAACGGATATAACAGTGTCAGAGATAGTGATGACAGAGAAGGCTTTGCTGGAAGCGATACTATTATTTTCAATGGAAAATTAAAGTACTCAAACTTAATCCTCCTCTACCAAGCAGAGGGTGCCGTCATTAGGACAGCAGAAGGTTTGTTAAATGGTAGGGAGCTGAACTATGTGCAGAAGGCAATGATCAGTGCCGGTATAGTACAGAGTGCATACAATGCTCCTGCAGCAGCCTTGATACTTACTTGGCTTTTAGAACAAACCCCAAATCCAACTAAAGAAGAAATTAAGAATGTTCTATCTGGTATCTTCATCAGAGACGCTGGATATGAACACTATTATCTGGCAGTAAAACTTGCAACAGAACTGAGAGACTATGGCGAATATAAGTCTGAGATAGCTCCTTCTTTCAGGCCAAAGCTAAATATCATTGGAAAGCCTTGTGATAAAATCGACGGAGCTTCCCTTGTATCTGGAGAGAAAGTGTTTGTTGAAGACAAAGTTCCTCAAGATGCATGGTGCCTACATGTTCTTAGAAGCCCATTTGCTCATGCTTATATTAACTCTATCGATACCAGTGAAGCTGAAAAACTGGATGGAGTAGAGACCATCGTAACTGCCTTCAACTGCCCTGATATCTACTATATGCAGGCTGGACAGGGTAATCCTGAACCAAGCCCACATGACAGAAGACTTTTCAACAGAAAGGTAAGACACGTAGGTGACAGAGTTGCAGGAATAGTTGCAAGGACAAAAGAGATTGCCGATAAAGCCGCATCTCTTATTAAAGTAGAGTATGAGCCATTGGATGCAGTATTTACTGTAGAGGAAGCAATGGCTGAAGGTGCTCCACTTGTCCATAACGGAAAGGTTGAATATAGAGCTGGTGCTCCAGAGAACCTTGATGAATACAACAAAGGACATGATGATGAGAGAGAGGGAAAAGTAGTTTACCAGTTCCCGCTCCATGCAGATATCAGAAGAAACTTGGCGGCATCCAACAAGGGTGGAATCGGAGATGTAGAGAAAGGTTTTGCTGAAGCAGACGCTATTGTTGAAGAAACATATCAGACAAGCCAGATTCAGCATACTCCTCTGGAGCCACATGTCTGTTATGCAACAGTTGAAGGCGGAAGACTAGTCGTTCATGCTTCTACTCAGGTACCATACCATGTAAGAAGGATTGTAAGCTGGGTTTGTCAGATACCTGAAAACAAAGTCCACGTAATCAAGGAAAGAGTTGGCGGTGGATATGGTAGTAAGCAGGATATCCTCGTTGAAGATTTGACAGCATACTGTGCTTGGATTACCGGTAAGCCTGTCTACTATAGAAATACTAGAGCTGAAGAATTCTACGCCAATAGTACTCGTCATCCAATGAGAGTCCATGTAAAGATGGGTGGAAAGAAGGATGGAACGATCACTGCGATCTTCATGGAAGTAAAGGCAAATACAGGCCCATATGGTAACCATGCCCTTACGGTACCTATGAATTCATGTTCAAAGACACTACCTCTCTTTGCTGTTGAAAACATGAAATATGATCTGGAAGTCTATTATACAAATACTCCTCCAGCTGGAGCATATCAGGGATATGGAACTCCTAAGGGAACCTATGGCTTGATGATGGCAATGGCAGAATTGGCAGATAAGCTTGGTGTGGATTATAAGACTATGGTGGAGAAAAACCACGTAGAGTCAGGATATATGCTTGAGATTCTCAAGGGCCTTGGAGAAGGAAGAGAAGGAAACGTAGTCCCTGTAGGATCATGTGGTCTTACAGAAGCTATTGAAAAAGGCTGTGAGATGATCAAATGGGGCGAGAAAGAGGTCAGCCCAGATCCTGATTGGAAGATTGGAAAAGGCTTTGCCATGATTATGCAGGGCTCTGGTCTTCCTGGCTTGGATCATGCTGAAGCCATTGCAAAACTGGAGACGGATGGAACTGTCATCCTTAATAGCGGTGGAGCTGATATTGGAACAGGTTTGGATACTATATCTGCCAAGATTGTCTCTGAAATACTTTGTCTCCCAATGGACAAGATAACTATTGTCTCCGGAGATACTGATTCCTGTGCCTTCGATACTGGTGCTTATGCATCCAGCGGTACTTTCTTCAGCGGCAATGCTTCTCTTGTTGCAACAAAGAAGCTGAAGGACCTTATTCTGGAAGAAGCGGCAAAACAGCTGGATGAAGAGAAAGCTGACTTGGATGTAAAGGCTCCTGGAGTAGTTTGGTCAAAGAAGAGTGGAAAAGAGATTACATATGGAGAACTCTCCCATACTGCAATTAGTGGTACAGGTCGTGGTCAGATGATCGCTCATGGTTCATTTGTTACAGCAGCATCTTCTGTTCCTTATGGCGCACACTTTGCTCAGGTGGCTGTAAACGTAAAGACAGGAGAAGTAAAGGTTCAGAAGTTCTATGCTCTTCAGGATGCAGGAACTCCAATTAACCCTGAAGTCGCTCTCTGTCAGATGTATGGAGCTGTAATGAAGTCCATCGGTCACTCCCTTTATGAGGGAATAATCTTGGATAAGGACGGAAATACTCTTAATGCTAACCTTACAGATTATGGTACTCCTATGATCTATGAAGCGCCGGAAGACTTTAAGAGTGTTCTTATCGATGTAGATGATCCTGATGGACCATTTGGAGCAAAGTCTATAAGTGAAATAGCATGTAATGGTGCTGCTCCTGCTATCGGAATCGCTATTCATGATGCCTGCGGAGTCTGGGTGAGAAGCTGGCCAATGAGCCCTGAAAAGATTCTTAAAGGTCTTGGTAAGATTTAAAAAACTGCTGTCAGACAAAATGTTTGGCAGCTTTTCTTTTTCAACAATGTGTCTATTTTCTCTGTTGATTTTTGTCTACAGAGATTTTTTTCATAAAAGTTCTTTCAGTAGTGCCTCAATTATTACGCATTTTTCGCCATTTTTGCGTTCTATATAATGGAGGCATAAATGA
>CAMEQB010000046.1 GCA_945932505.1 uncultured Spirochaetales bacterium | reverse complement strand
TCATCATCAATTCATAGTCATAAGACTCGTTTACATAATCACAACCGCCACACTTACCAAATAAGGGGCACCATCTCTTCTTTTCACGCATACCTTGATTTTAACCTTTTGTGTCTATAAGAGCAAACTGTGCTTCATAGAGAGAACGGTATTCTCCGCCCTCAATTTTCATTAATTCGTCGTGGTTACCTCTCTCCATGATAGTTTTGTTTCCAACAACAAAGATTTCATCAGCGTTTCTTATAGTCGATAGTCTATGAGCAACAATAAAAGAAGTCCTACCTTTCATCAATACTTTCAAGCCTCTCTGCACCATAAGCTCTGTTCTGGTGTCAACATTACTTGTAGCTTCATCAAGAATCAATATCTTAGGATCAGCTATCATAGTACGGGCAAGGGCAATAAGCTGTTTTTGTCCACTGGAGAGCCCCGCATCTTTGATCAGTGTGTCGTACCCAGAAGGAAGAGAGTCGATGAGGGAAGTAAGGTTTAGTTCTTTTATCTTCTCGTCTATTATAGCGTCATCCACATCTTTTCCATATGTAAGGTTATCTCTGATAGTTCCTGTAAAAAGCACGGAATCCTGAGGCATTACGGAGACAGCCTTTCTCAGAGATGAGAATGTAGCTTTCTTTATATCTTGTCCATCAAGGAGGATATCGCCTTCAACGCTATCGTAGAAACGGGCGATCATGTTGATGATAGTAGTCTTACCAGCTCCTGTAGGCCCCACAAGGGCTACTGTCTCACCGCCTTTGACGGAGAAAGAGAGGTTCTCTACGATGTTTGTACTCTCATCGTCAGGGTAACTGAAAGTAACGTTTCTGAACTCTACTCTTCCTTCTTTTACTTCTATATCCACTGCATTCTCATCTTCTGTGATATCACTCTTTTCATCCATTATCTCAAAGACTCTGGCTGCAGAAGAGAGGTTGTTTATTATCTGGTTATAGATAGATGCAAGGCTTCTGATAGGCTGCCAAAAGAGACCTATGTAGCTTATGAATGCAAGAATCTCTCCAACACTTGTAGTACCTTCCTCCATCCAGTAAACAGCACAGAGAAGGAGAAAAACATAGCCAAGGGCAATGGAAGCATTGACGACTATACCAAAGGCGTCGCTTCTTCTTACAGCCTTGCACCATCCCTTCTTTACGTCTTCCAGGAGTCTATCACACTCTTCTTGGGTCTCTTCCTCTGCTCCGAAAGACTGCACTGGCCTTATTCCTGCATAATCTTCATGGACAAAAGCAGTGAAGTTTGACTCCTTCTTTCTGAAGTTTTCCCAGTTGCTGTACCCTCTGATGATTATAAAGTATGAGGATCCCACCAAGAACGGGATTACAACAAAGGAAGAGAGAGCGAGGAAGGGATTGAGATACAGCATCATACCCATAACGAAGATCAAGAAGATAAAGTTAGGGATCAAAGATGATGTAAGACTCTTTGTTATCTCCTTCATCTTGTCGCAGTCATTTATGATTCTTGTGATTATCCTTCCGGATGGCCTGGAGTCAAAGAATCCCAATGGAAGAGAGAGAATATTGGAGTATGCCTCGGTTCTCGCCCTGTAGACTACATCGTTTGAGATTCTCGCTGTCATACTGTCTCTCAGAACTGCCAATATTCCCCAAAGAACAGCGCAGGCAACAGCTGTAGAAACTGTAATAACAAGCCCCTTGATGTCTCTATTGGCGATATCTACATCCACAGCCTTCTCTGTAAATAGTGGGATCACTGTCTTTAGTGCTGCACTGATGATAGCGATAATACTTATGACCACCACTTTACCCCTATATTGGGCACAATACTTTAATATTCTCTTTATGGTCTCGCCTTTTGTTACCTTGGACGAAGCCTCATCTTTTTTATAGTTTTGTCTCATTATCTATCTCCTTCTTCAGGATACTGGGAGATATAAGTCTCCCAATAGAGGCCTCTCTTCTCTAGTAGCTCAGAGTGAGTACCTCTTTCAGCGATTCGGCCATTCTCAAGAACAATAATCTCATCAGCGGTAGATACAGCGCTGATTCTATGGGCTGTGATCAAGAGACTCCTTGTACCCTCCTCTCTTATAGTTCTTTCGATGTCACTCTCTGTCTCCATGTCCAAGGCTGATGTTGCATCATCAAGAATCAATAGCTGGTTCTTTCTTAGAAAAGCTCTTGCAATAGAGAGTCGCTGTTTCTGACCACCACTGAGTCCCACGCCTCTTTCTCCGATTACTGTCTCCCATCCATTCTCAAGCTTCTCTATAAAAGACTGGGCCTCTGCGTCTCTTGCCGCACTCTTGATATCCTCTTCCTCGGCATTTTTTCTATTTCCAAGCGCAATATTGTTCTTTACGCTATCGGAGAAGAGGAAAACATCTTGAGTAACGATAGACGAAAAGTCCCTGGCAGAGCGTAGTGTCATATCTCTGATATCGACGCCGTTAATAGTAATCTTACCCTCCGTAGGATCAAGAAATCTTACAGCAAGGGATGCAAGGAGAGACTTACCACTTCCACTTGGTCCCATTACAGCCAGAGTCTTACCCGGTGTTATTTCAAATGAAATATCGTGTAAGAGTTCCTTATCTCCATTCTTGAAGGAGACATGCTCGAACTTCATGGTGCCTCTATGATCGGTGGTAGAAATTTCACCGTCACTAATCTTTGACTTACGTTCAAGTATGGCCCTGACTTTTCTCCATCCTGCCCTAGCTCCAGACAGCTCCACGAGAAGCCAACCTATTTCCATCATCGGCCAAGAAAGTTCGTTGGTATATTGGAGCACCATAGAAAGGTCTCCAAAGCTCATGGAGCCTTTTATTACCTCTATTCCCCCCACAAGGATGGCAAGAGGAACCATGGCTACTGCTATGGCTGACTGTGGAGTACACCAATTGACCCATAAAGTATCGAAGGAAGTGGATAGCCTCCTGAAGAGAGATGCTTCTTTAGAGAATCTTTCTTTCTCTTTTTCTTCCTTTCCAAAAGACTTTACAGTGCGAATTCCCATAATGGCTTCACTGGCTGCCTGGTTCAAGTCAGCCCTTTTATCGGAGATGCTGTCAGATAACTTATCGCCCTTCTTCTCACTCTTTATTGCCAAGAATGCGATAATAGGCATGCACACTAGTGGTACTACTCCACACTTCCAGCTGACTCTCACAAGAGCAAAAAACTGAGAAAGAACGATACATATAATCTCAATAAGGAATATTCCGCAGAAGCCGAATATAAACCCTATGTTATCGGTATCGGAGGTAGTGCGGCTCATCAAGTCTGCAGGAGTACGGGAGGAAAAGAAGTCTCCATCCTGCTTAGTTATGGCTTCAAACACATCATGACGAAGGAAGCAGGAAGTGCGCTTACTTATTTTATCGCTGGTGTACTCTTGAAAATATCCCAAGAGACCAGGAAGGAAATAAGAGATGGCCATGAAGAATAAGAGCCGAGGAAAAATTGCATAATTTCCTCCTCCTATTACTTCGTCTACGATTCGAGCAAGAAGCGTAGGAGCAACTACTCTGATTGAGACCTGCAGAATCAACATTGAGGCGCAAAATATATATAAATGTAAATTTCTTCGGGCATAACCCAATAATCTATGTGTTTTCATATCCCTCCTCCAGGGATTTAGGCAATACATTGCCTATCAAGGCGACGACTCTACTTTACTATAATCTGGGGTTGTTCAATACTCTGAGGGAATTCAGATTGCTAGGAAAGCGAGGACAGCTGCATTATCAAAACTATTTCTTACTCTAATGCTCATGATGGATCCTCCTCTCCTCATTGGGATGCTTGGATATTAACACACAATCGTTCTGTTATTCAACACAATGAAGGTACTTTTCCACCACTATCCGTTTCTTATTCTGTTAATACTCACTGCTATAATGAATAACTGGAATAAAAATAAATTTTTTTATTTGCCGAAACACTGTTTCTTTGGGTTATAATGCTTCTTGTAATATTAAAAACATTATTTCCATTGCCTTGGCAGTAAGGAGGAAGTTATGAATCAAAACACAATAATAACCATCGGACGAGAGTTTGGTTCCGGTGGAAGAGAGCTGGCAAGAAGACTCTCAGAGGAACTTGGATTTGCTTATTATGATCAGGAAATATTAAAAGAGATTGCTCAGAGAACTCAGCTTAGCGAGAGTTATGTAAGAGCCATCGTGGAGAAGTCTCCTATTACAAGTTACCCGATTCATGTTGTCAGATCATTCCACCCGGCAGTATCTCCAGTAATGGACCAGACAAACAAAGTATGTCAGGAACAGACAGCCATAATTAAAGAACTTGCAGATAAGTCAGACTGTATCATCGTAGGCAGATGCGCCGATTACATTCTCAGAGACTATAATATTCTCAGAATCTTCGTTTATTCAGGAATGAAAGAAAAAATCGCCAGATGTAGAGCAAAGAGCGGGGATGCAGAAAGCCTCAGCGACAAAGAACTTGAAAAACAAATCAAGACCATCGACAAGAACAGAAAGAAATACTACGACTTCTATACTGGCCAGGAATGGGGTGACAAACGCAATTACGATCTTATGATCAATACAAGTAATATTTCTATAAAGACTGCAGCCCATGAGATCGCTGTAATGGTCAAAGAGTTTAATAAGACCAAAAACTAAAAAAGTTTCATAATAACTTCACTATTCCCCCTTTTGTTGTTATATTTATACAAAAGGGGGATATAAATGAATGTTCAAAACAGTTTACTCGCATGGAATTATCTCTTTATCTCTATTTCTCTGAAAATAGGTAGAATTTATTTTGAGACTGCAGATATTAATCTGGCTATATCAAAAGCTCATAAAGAAGAAAGATGGAAATGGGTGGATGAGAGCTTTGTAAAGGAAGCGGAAGAGATATATGTATGGCTTTTAAATAATCCAAAAGAGGAAAACAATGCTCTCTCTTGCTCATTCGAGTATCTTTATTGCCATGTAAAAGAGAATCCTACATACCCTCTTGTTCCGAAAATCATGGAAAGTAGCTATTTAAAGCAATATTTAGGTAAAGACTACGACAATTTTTTGTCATTTAACAGTTGAGTTGTGATAGTATAACTCTATGGAAAAAACCAAAGACAAATCAAAGGATACGAAATTACAAAAAAAGCCCAATGCTTTTGTTTATTATACAATCGGTGCTGCCTTCTCTTTAATGATCAAGGCACAGTTCAATCTGCACTCTAAAGGTGTCAAGCCAAAGGGACCGGCAATAATACTGAGTAACCATACATCGAACCACGATTATAAGTTCATTGCTTCAGCCATGTGGCCACGACGCATTACTTTCGTAGCAACATATCACTGGTTTACATTCAAATGGCTGGGGTTCTGGCTTCGATTAATGGGTGCCATTCCAAAGTATCAATTTGCAACCGACATGGCCAGCATGAAGAAGATCAGATATACACTGGACAAGAACAATGGAATCGTGTTCATCGCTCCAGAGGGAACTGTATATGCTGGGGGAACCCTAGGGTTTATCTCACCTTCCATTGCTAAGACCATCAAAATATTCGGTGTCCCTGTTTATGCCTCCCTTATACAAGGTGCAGGACTGGGAAATGCAAAGTGGTCAACTCATACTCATAAAGGAAGAGTGGACGTGGAGACTTCCCTCCTTATTTCAAAAGAAGAGACAAAGTCGTTAAGCGTAGACGAAATTATGGAGAGGATAAACTCAGCCCTCGCCTACAACGAGTTTGAATACCAGAAAAGGACAGGAATACAGATCAAAGGAAACGACAAACTGGAAGGCTTCGACACAATGTTCTATAAGTGCCCTTGCTGTGGAAAAGAGTTCAACATCGTATCCAAAGGAAACGAAGTAGAATGTACTAAGTGTGGTACAAAGGCTACCTTGGATAACTCTTTCCGCTTTAAGTGGTCTGGTGACAAGCAGTACTTCGACAACTACTCAGAGTGGTATGACTGGCAGTTGGAGGAAGTCAAGAAGGAAGTAAGAGACCCTGACTTTAAAATGGAAGAGCTCGTTGATTATGGAACAGATGAAAAGGGTGTAGACAACTACGTAAAAGTTGGTAGAGGTGTAATTAAATTCACTCATTCAGGCTGGGACTACAAGGGAACTTTCAGAGGAGAAGAGATTACAGACCACGATGATGTGGAGAATGTATTCCTTGCCACCCTCAAAATAGGAAAGCACTTCGAGCTACCTTTCAAAAATGGTCACTGCAGAGTCTTCTATCCAGTAGAAAATGGAAAGACAAGCATGAAATGGCATCTTGCATCCCGCGCAATGAGCGAGCTGATAGAAGAAGAGAAGCAGAAGAATAAATAGTAGAAGATGGAGGCATTTAGCTTCCATCTTTTTTTCTGGAGTAAAAGTACCTGCAGTTTTCCTTTTCAAGAGTAATTGAGAAAACATCATCCAATACTTTAGAAGAGAAGATGTTATCAGGAACATCCTCTTTTATTACCCTGCCCTCTTTCATGACTATTATTTTATCTGCCGTCTCCAAGGCCTGAATAATGTCATGAAGCACTATTATTACGCACTTACCCTCCCGAGCGAGAGCTTTTGCTTCATCTAGGACTTTAAACTGCCTTGATATATCGAGATAAGTCGTAGGCTCGTCAAAGAGTATTACATCAGTCTCCTGCACGAGGCACATAGCAATATATACTTTCTGTCTCTCTCCTCCGCTGAGAGAAGATAGAAGAGTATCTCTCTTGTCTTCGATCCCCATCTTTATTAAAGCTTCATTTACCTTTCTATAGTCTTCTACTCTATATCTACGTGGGTATCCTATATACGGAAAGCGTCCATGAAGCACTAATGACTCTACTTTTATATCGCTGGTATTCCTACTTTGAGGAAGGTACGAAACTCTCTTGGCGCTGTCTCTTCGTGATAGGGATAATAAATTCTCTCCGTTGAGAGTAATCTCTCCCCCTTCGGGAGTAATTATTCTTGAGATCACTTTCAAGAGCGTTGACTTTCCAGATCCATTGGGGCCCAGAATAGCTGTCACCTTGCCCATGTCCGCAGTAATAGAGACATCTTCCAATACTCTCTTCTTGTCGTATCCTGCATTAATATTTTTTACAATTAAGCCTTCTTTCATCTCTTTCCCCTTACTACCATAAATAGGAACACTGGGCCTCCAATGAGGGCAAGTATCACTCCCACAGGAACTTCATAGGGAGAGAATACCAAGCGTGAGAGGGTATCACAAATAGTGACGAAAGCAGCCCCGAAGAGAGCAGATAAAGAAAGATAGAAACTGCTGTCTCCCTTTGTCACCCATTTCACTCCGTTTGGAATCAATAGGCCTACAAAACCCATAAGACCAGAGAAGCTGACAGCAGCACCAGCTAGAATAGAAGAAAGAACGATAAAAACTAGTCTCATTCTCTTTGTGTTCATTCCTAATGCAGATGCTTCGTCGTCTCCCAGAGACAAGACTTCAAGGTCCTTAGAGAAGCTAAAAGCAATAATAGAAGCTATGGCTATCAAAAGAACAGCAGGAAGGAGCCTTGGCATAGAGACGGAAGAAAAGCCACCAACCTTAAAGTCGCCACTCATTGCCGTTTCTTTTGGGTATAGAGTACATAAAACATCGCTTAATGCGCCGAATATATAGTTAAGAGATACTCCAGCCAGCAATAGTGTAGATCGCCCTGCTCTTATTTTCCTACTGAGTATCACAACAAAAAGAGAAGAGACAAGGGCACCTACAAAGGCTGAGATCGATACTGTCCAAGGTGAAACAGCACCCAAGACAAAGGCGACAACAACCATTAATCCTGCCCCCGAGTTGACGCCTATTATTCCAGGGGCAGCCAGCCTGTTGCCCAGCACTTTTTGTAGCATAGCTCCAGAGAGGGCAAGAGCAAAGCCGGACGATAGGGACGCAAGAGTCCTGGGAAGACGAGAGTAAATGAATATATTGGTTTCAGTCGTCTTTTCTCCCCTTACTAGGGAGAGAAAGAGAGAGGTGGGCTTTATTCCCACTGATCCCAGTAGCAGGGATAATAGAAAAGAGAGGAGAAGAGAAAATAATCCTATTAAGAGAATAGAGAGGTTATTCTTTCTCATTATTAAGTATCTCCTGAAGCTTCTTATATGCTTCACCCCATCTGTGGTTTGGCTTTAGATTGTATAACGCTTTCTCCATAAAATAGACTCTACCCTCTTTAACTGCATCAAGCTCGTTCCATAGAGGATGATCTACAAAGTATTGTTCTACAAACTTCTTCATCCCTTCCATATCATCTCCACGCTGAGTGATGAAGATATAATCAGGGTTTTCTTTAAGTATGTACTCGATACTAAGGTTCTCCAATAAGGAAGAATCAGAGTCTGCGATGTTGACGCATCCCAAGTCTCTCAGCATGCCCCCCATAACACTAGAGGAGCTATTCTTTGCCTTTAAATACTGAGTGGAGGCAAGAAGACACAACACCTTTGGAGAGTCTGTTCTGTTATGAGAGAGGATATCATCCACTTCCGTCTTTACAGAACTACCATACTTCTCAAATAAATCCTTTCGTCCTGTAATATCTGTAACAATTTCAAAGAGCCTCAGGTAATCGTTGAAGTCAAAGACTTCGAAGTATGCCACAGGAATACCCATTTTATCTAAGGTATCGCACCATGAGACATCTTGTCTAATGTTAGGACTTGCGAGGACAAAATCAGGGTTACTTGCGATTAATTTCTCCATAGAGAGGGAGTTTATCTTCCCTAGGTTTACACACTCTTCATCCAGCTCAATATCCAAGTCGTTCCAAGCATCATCTGGGCTGGCTACTACTTTTCCTCCACCCAGAGTCCAAACCTCTGCAAAGCTTCCTATCAGCACTGCAGTCCTATCTGCTTTTTCAACTGTAACAGTACGTCCCAAATCATCAGTAAAAACAATGCCCCCCTTCTTTTCTTCCTTTTTGGAGCAAGAAGAAAAGAGGAGAAGCACGCAAAATAATGCGATAAATATTCTTTTAGACATAAACACCTCAAAGTCCGCCTATCCCGATTAGTCATTTCAAAGCCCTTTCCCATCCTTCGGTCTGGCAGATTTATCTCAGGTGTATTATTAGCAGGTAGCCCCGCCCTTTACATTTTTCTCAAGAACAGCCTTTTTGTCAAAGGAAGAATTGAGAAGTTTATCGTTTACATAATCAAAACCAAGTCTATCTACAGTGTCTGCAAATCTCTCTCCTGTGATGCCTTCATCTCTAAATAGTAGAATTGCCTTCTCTACTACGTCGATTACTTCCTCCTCTGAGCGTAGGATACGAGAGAGAGGTAAGCCATGAGCTATCTTCTTGCCCCAGCGTCCGCCGATATAGACTTTGAAGCCTGGAATATACTCTTCAGTGACTCCAAACGGACACTTTCCTCTACATCTGGAACAATTGTTACACTGATTTGGATCAACATAGAGTTTTCCATTCTCCATCTTTGCTATCTTAATAGGACAAGACTTCTCAACCTGGCAGACTTTGCACCCCTTACACTTTGAATAATCGAAGACAGGAACATTCTGTCCCACGATTCCAAGGTCATTCAAGTTTGGTTTTACACAGTTATTTGGGCATCCTCCTACAGCGATCTTAAACTTATGTGGAAGAACTACATCGTGATATCCTACATAGAAGAGCTCATGAAGCTTCTCAGAGAGACCGAAAGTATCGCATAGGCCATACTGGCATGTTGTTCCCTTACACGACACGACAGGTCTTACTTTACTTCCTGTTCCACCTGTGGTGAGGCCATGCTCGTTTACAAACTCCATCAGTGGCGCAATGTTCTCATACTTGACCCCCTGAATCTCTAATGTGAGTCGAGTAGTCATCGTGACTTCACCTGATCCATACTTTTCAGAAGCTTCTGCAATAACCTTTTGTTCTTCTGCAGAGATTTTTCCGTTTCGAGTTATTATTCTTACATTGAATACATCAGGGTATCTCTTATCCTGTAAGCAGCCTAAGCCCTT
The DNA here is from genome assembly GCA_945932505.1 of uncultured Spirochaetales bacterium. Taxonomy (GTDB): domain Bacteria; phylum Spirochaetota; class Spirochaetia; order Sphaerochaetales; family Sphaerochaetaceae; genus Ornithospirochaeta. The sequence goes on along the minus strand of CAMEQB010000046.1, from coordinate 1,599 downwards.
TACTCTCTTCACTTCTTCCGGTGGTATTGCTCCCTCGAACTTAACTTTTACGTCATTTAGGTTAACGCCACCTTCCAAGCTCTTAGTAGATGTAAAGCCCATAGCCTTCATTCTATTCTGTACTAGATATGACTTTCTTCCTCTAGCGCAGACAAGTAAGAGTTTTGCATCCTTTGGAGTATCTTTAAAGATCTCTTCCAGCTTATCGAAGGAAGCGAACTTGGCGCCAGGGATAGTAGGAGTATTGTTTACATCGATAACTGTATATCCCTTTGCTTTTCCCATCATGTATTCATATGGTGTGAAGCTGTCCAATACTCCAGAAATCTTATTTTCAAGGACATAAGAAGCGACCTGCAATGGATTGAGAGCCGTTGAGAATGGAGGAGCATAAGAGAAGTCGAGAGAGTCGAAGTCGCTGAGCTTTGCACCAAAATTCAAGCCCACAACTACAGAGTCTACAATCTTATCCACACTACCTTTTCCTGCAACCTGTACACCAAGTAGCTTCATATCCCTTTTATCAGCAATAAGCTTAATAACAAAGTTTCCTGATCCTGGGTAATAGCCTGGCTTATCATCAAGAACTACAGAAACGCACTCTGAGTCAAAGCCTTCTTCCTTTGCTTTTTCCATTGTTAGTCCTGTGCGTCCAAGGTTAAGTGTCTCAGAAGCCTTGATCACAGCTGTTCCAAGGCACCCTTTGTATGTTGCATCTTCGCCGCTGATAGATTTGGCTAGAATTCTTCCAGTGATGTTTGCAGTGCTTCCCATTGCAGAATACTGTCTTTTACCTGTAACCATATTCTTTACGAGGGCACAGTCTCCCACTGCGTATACAGAGTCAATATTTGTGCTCATCTTGTCATCGACCACAATTGCACCCTTCTCCATCTCCAGGCCGAGATCAGAGACGAAGGCTGTATTTGGCTTGACGCCAAGGGCTAGAACAACCATATCGCCATTGATGCTACCAACATTAGTCTTTACGCCTTCTGCCTTTTCTCCGCCAGTTATAGCTTCAAGTTTAGCTCCAAGAACAATCTTTATACCTGTCTTCTGTATTTCTTTCTTAGCATAAAGAGCCATGTCAGGATCGAAGAGGCCAGGAAGGATTTGTGATGCCATATCTACAACTGTTACGTCCAGTCCCTTTGCCTTTAAGTTCTCCGCAACTTCCAGTCCTATAAAGCTGGCTCCAACGACAACAGCCTTCTTGACGCTTTCAGCATAACTTCTGATGGATGCAGCATCGTCAACACTTCTCAGAGTAAAGACTCCTTCTTTATCTACGCCATCTACAGCAGGTTTAATAGGAGAAGCTCCTGTTGCGATGATAAGCTTATCATAGGAGACGCTCTCTCCATTCTTGAAGGAGACACTCTTGTTATCTTTATCTACAGATACCGCCTCCATCTCTGTCTTAACTTCAACACCAGTTAAAGATGAATACTTATGAGGAGTATTCACTACAAGGCTCTCTCTATTTTCAATTGCTCCCCCAATATAATACGGGAGACCACAGCCAGCGTATGATATTTCTTTTTCTTTTGTGTAGATTACTACTTCGTTATCTCTATTCTCTCTTTTTAGCTTGGC
>CAMEQB010000045.1 GCA_945932505.1 uncultured Spirochaetales bacterium | reverse complement strand
TTGTATTGTTTCACGTGAAACAAAAAATGGAAGGTGTTAAGCCTTCCATTTACTTGATTTTAATGATTATTTTAGCAAATGAAATCATCATTAATTACAACTAGTTCTGGATCTACTGTATCTCTTAGGTATCTCTCAACACCATTTGACAGAGTAATCTGGCTCATTGGACAGCCAGCACAATGTCCATGAAGTTTAACATGTACATTCTTTCCATCGATTCTTTCTAATGAGATATCTCCACCATCATTCTGTAGAGAAGGCCTTATTGCTTCGATTGCTTCTTTGATTTTATCTTCCATTGGATTACTCCTTCAAACTAAGGATAAAGCCATAAAGAGGAAGGGTCAACATTGTGGGGAAAAAGTTAATCAAACAATGTTGTTTGTGTTGCTGACATCTCTTTGTTTTAGGAATATATTTATTATATGCAGACTAGAAAGATAATCTTTTATAACCAGAAAGGTGGAGTTGGGAAGACTACTGTTGCTGTCAACTTAGGTTCAGCCTTGGCAGCAAAGGGTTTTAAAGTCCTATTGATTGATTTTGATGCTCAAGTAAACTTAACACACTCTGTTTCCGGCGATGGTCGAAAAGCTAATATTTATCAGGTTGTTACAGGACTGGTAGATGCAAAAGATGCTGTGCAAACTACTATTTTTAAGAATCTATATCTTATTCCTGGGTCTTTGGATATTGCTGGACTTGCAATAGAACTTGTTGATGAGGATAGAAGAGAATCATTTCTTAAAAATGCTTTAAAGGATATTGAAGATGAATATGATTATATCCTTTTGGATTGTCCTCCATCATTAGGCCTTGAAACAGTAAATGCGCTTGCTTGGTGTGATGAGGTTATTATTCCTTTGCAATGTGAATATCTTGCAATGGAAGGGCTAAACCTTATCATGAGAACTGTTACAAACGCAAAGAAAAGCTTTAATCCTAGAATCAAAGTATTAGGTATTCTTTTTACTATGTTTTCAAAGAGGGCTAAGTTAAATCAGGAAGTTATTGATGATATTTCAGAATATTTTCCTGATTTAGTATTTAAGACGATTATTCCTAGAAATACTCGTTTAGCGGAAGCACCTTCTCATGGTCTTCCTATAAACTACTATGATAAGTCTTCTAAAGGTTCTAAATCATTTGAAATGCTTGCTCAGGAGGTGATTGACCGTGGCTAATGAAAAGAAGAGAGGATTGGGCAAGGGTATCAGTTCTCTTATGTCTGGGTTTGATTTTGATACTCAAACAGATGATATTATTACTAAGACAATAAAAGATGAAAGAAAAGATAAGATGACTGTTGTCCAATTAGACATTGGACATGTTCGTCCTAATCCAAATCAGCCTAGAAAATTCTTTGATGAAGAAGCTCTTGAAGGATTAGCTGAATCAATAAAGAGCCAAGGAATTATTCAACCTTTGACTGTTGAAGAGATTGCTCCTGGAGAGTTTTCGATTATAGCAGGTGAAAGAAGATATAGGGCTGCTAAAATTGCTGGTTTAGATAAAGTTCCTGCAATTGTTGTAAGTCTTAGTGAAGTACAAAGAATTCAGATGTCTTTGATAGAAAACATTCAGAGAGAGAATTTGAATGCTATCGAAGAGGCTTCTGCGTATCAATACTTGATTGATCACTCTGGTTATACACAGGAAATGGTGGCTCAGAAAGTAGGAAAAAGCAGAAGTGCAATCGCAAACTCTCTTAGACTTCTTTCTCTAAGTGATAAGATGAAAGATGATATCGTTTCTGGTGCCATGAGTGCAGGCCATGCACGTGCAATTCTTTCCTTGATTAATCCTGCTGACAGGGAATTATTGAGAGATAAAATAGTACATGAGGGTTTGTCTGTAAGGGATGCAGAAATACTTGCTGAGTCTTATAACAAGGGACATAAGCTTATTCAGAGAAAAAAGAGTACAGAAAAGGATACTGAAGTTGTTAATATTGAGGAGAAATTTGTTTCAGCTGTTGGGGCAAGAGTTGAGATCAAAGGTTCCCTTGATAAAGGAAAGCTTCAGATTAAGTTTAAGAGTCAGAAAGACTTGGAGAGACTCTACGCACTTCTAAGTGGCGGTGGAGTGTTATTTGATGAATAATTTATTATATTAAAAGGAAATAAACAATATATGATTGACAAATCAAAACTACCGGAAGGAATCTACGCATTAATTGAAACAAACAAAGGGGACATTCTTCTTTTTCTTGAGTATAAGAAAGTTCCTATGACAGTCTGTAACTTCATTGGACTAGCTGAAGGTGAATTAAACTTAGAGAAAAAAGGAAAACCATTCTATGATGGACTTACATTCCATCGTGTCATCGATAACTTCATGATTCAGGGTGGTTGTCCAAAAGGAAATGGTACAGGCGGTCCTGGATATAGATTCCCTGATGAATTCGATTCTTCTTTGAAGCATACAGGTCCTGGTGTTCTTTCTATGGCTAATGCAGGCCCTGGAACAAATGGCAGCCAGTTCTTTATTACTCATGTTCCTACACCATGGCTTGATGGAAAGCATACAGTTTTTGGTCATGTGGTAGAAGGCCAGGATGTTGTAAACAAGATCCAGCAGGGAGACAAGATAAAGAAGGTCTCTATCATTCGAGTAGGCGAAGAAGCAGAGAAGTTCAGTACTACAGCTACAGATTTTGCTGAATATGTACAGGGCGTAGAAGCAAGAGAAAAGAAGAAACTTGAAGAAGAGAAGAAAAGAGTATTGGATGAGATAAAATCTAGATATCCAAACGCTGTTAAGACTTCTTCTGGCCTTATGTATGTGGTAGATAGATTAGGTGAAGGTGGAGCTTCTCCAAAGTATGGTCAGAAAGTGACTGTACACTATCAGGGAACTCTTTTGGATGGCACAATCTTTGATTCTTCCTATTTGAGAAAAGAGCCTGCTACATTCAAGATTGGTCAGGTAATTGATGGTTGGAATGAAGCTCTTCAGACAATGACAAAGAATGAAAAGAGAACACTTATCATTCCACCTGAACTTGGATATGGCGAGTATGGATACCCAGGAGTTATTCCTCCAAATGCATGGCTTATCTTTGAGGTAGAGCTATTAGAGTTCTGATGAAGGGAAATAGCGTCAAATACGTCTGCAGAGAGTGTGGACATGAAGAAACAAAATGGGCAGGTAAATGTCCTGAGTGTGGCAGCTGGAACAGCTTCGAGGAAGTCGAAGCTGCTTCAGTTAATGTTTGTAATCCAAATACAACAGTAATAGATACAAGTGTAAGAAAGCTTTCTGATATTCCATATGAGAAGACTATGAGAGTTTCCTCTGGTATCAGCGAGCTTGATAGAGTGCTGGGAGGGGGAGTAATGAGACCATCTGCAGTACTTGTTGGAGGTGAGCCGGGAATAGGAAAGTCCACAATAATGATTCAGATGCTTTCCTCTCTTTCCTCTTCCTCTTCAGTTTTGTATGTCTCAGGAGAAGAATCTCCTTCCCAAGTTAAAATGAGGGCAGAGAGACTTGGTCTAGATACGTCGAAAATAGATATCTTTTGCGATACCAGACTTGAGGCTCTTTTGGATCTTATTGAGAAAAGAAAACCTGGATATATAGTCGTAGATTCCCTTCAGACGCTCTCTACGGCCTCTGTAGCCTCTTCTGCCGGTTCTCCCAACCAGATTAAGACTTGTTGCATGGAGCTCTCTCTGAGGGCCAAGAAATGCGGCTCAGCAATATTCTTTGTAGGCCATGTTACTAAGGAAGGTACCATAGCTGGACCAAAGATTGTGGAGCACATGGTAGATACTGTACTTTACTTTGAGAATGCAGAGAGCGGTATGAGAATGCTGAGGGCTGCAAAAAGCAGGTTTGGAAGCGTAGACGAGATAGGCCTCTTTGAGATGACAGAGAAGGGCCTTGTTTGTGTAAAGGACGCTTCCAGATATTTCTTAAGTGCAAGAAGTGATGGAGACCTTCCTTCCGGTATTGCGTTTACTCCTGTAATAGAAGGATCCAGGACCTTTGTAGTCGAAGTACAGGCCTTGGCTGTTCCAGCTCGAAGCGGTTACCAGAGGATATACTCAGACAAAGTGGATATGGGAAGGGTAAATAGAATCGCTGCCATTTTAGAGCGTCATGCAGGCTTAGATCTCTCTCAGGATGATATCTATGTCAATGTTGCTGGAGGAATGAAACTTAAAGAGGGCTCTGTGGACTTAGCCTTGGCACTTGCTCTCTATTCATCTAAGACAGATACTCCTCTTCCGTCTACTCTGGCTTCTTTTGGAGAGTTATCTCTTGCTGGTGAAGTGAGACCTGTCACATTCTCGTCTCGTAGGGTCAAGACTCTTTCTGATATGGGCTTTTCGAAGATTATAGTGAGCCAAGGAACAGAGAACGAAGGTAGTGCAGACACTATTAAGGCAAAAGATATAAGGAGTGCTGTAATCGCAGCATTCAAGGGCGCAAAAAAGAGTAAGTAATGACTCCTAATAAATGATAATTATAGTTTGTTAGGATTCATAATTAATTATTTAACTATTTACAATGTAAAAAATAAGGCAAGAAGTAACTTCCTGCCTTATTTTCTTTTAGATCTATCCTTTATATTCTTGCGATAATAAATGGGAAAGCTACTAGAGAACCGAGAATGCTGCCGAGACTACTTGTCAGTAGTGCTACAAGGCACTTTAAGATTCTGTTCTTATACCAACCTTTCAGTGTCAGGGCATCATTAGACATATTCTCAAAATCCTTTACCTTAGGTGGCTTAAATGAAGCCTGCCAAATGCCAGCAAATATTCCTACTCCTAAAACCGGATTCAATACAAAAAAAGGAGCTGTAACACCGGAAAGGAGACAAGTAAGAAATGATGCACCGCCGATGAGAGTAAATACAAAAGTAGAGGAAGCGTTAGCTACCATCCACCATAAGAATGCTTTTATTCCCTGATCCCATCCGTTAAGTACTATACCCAGTACTACAAGTAATACGATGAGGGTTGGGATAATCCACTGTGCAATCTTACTTCCAACTCCCTTAGGTGGAATTGCTGTGAGATCAGAGGTGTCGAGAGAAAGCTCGCCTTTCTCTAAGCGCTCAAATGTTCTGATAATACCTTGTGTGTGACCTGCTCCGATTACAGCGACCTTGGTTTTACCTTCTGCTTTGAATATGGATGTAGCCAGGTATCTGTCTCTTTCGTCAATGAGTACTTCTTTTACAGAAGGTAGCTCTTTCGCAACTTCCTTCATCATTGATTCCAGCGTCTCTTCATTCTTTAACTCTGCCAGCTCTTCTTCTGATATCTCTTCATTGGAGAATGCAGCAGAAATCAAAGTAGCAAGAAGTTTACACTTGTTCCAAAGACTACTTTTACCCCATGCACGACGGAATGTAATCTGAATTTCTCTATCGCAGAGAGAAACAGGTATTCCCATCTCTTCTGCAAGTTTTGCAGCTCCTACAATCTCAGCTCCTGGATCTGCTCCAGTCTGAGCTCCCATTCTCTTCTGAAATGAAGCCAAGGCTGTATTTGCCAATAGAAGAAATCCTTTTCCGTCTTTAAGGATTTTCTTTATATCCATATTCTCCCAGCTGTTTTCCCGGGTTTTGCTCTTCATTCTCCCATCGTCAAGCTCTATGCATACACGATCAGGATGCTGTTCTTCGATAATAGAACGTACTTCCTCTACGCTCTGATTCGATACATGGGCAGTACCTACAAGATGGATTACATTTCCATTATCGAAATGTATGACGTGGTATGTGTCGCTAATCTTTTCTGTAACCATATTAACCAATATAACCGTCGGGGGCACCGACGGCTATAGTTTTCCTTATGTTATTTGATTTCTTTAAGCATTGCCTTCACAAAGGCGGCTACTCTCTCTGCTGATTCAACTTCAACATGCTCGTTTACAGAGTGGACGTCAAAGAGATTAGGTCCGATAGAAAGTGAGTCCATGCCTTTGATTCTGTCATTGATTGTTCCGCATTCAAGGCCAGCATGGATTGCAGTGATGACTGGTTCTTTTCCTACAATCTTCACATAAGCCTTCTGTACTTCTTTAGTGAATGCAGAGTCTGGATTTGGAGCCCATGCAGGGTATCCATCTCCAATCTTGACGCTAAATCCATTTCCTTCAAGGATGGACTGAATCTCGTATGCAAGATTTAGCTTACTTGTCTCTACAGAAGAACGGACGGAGTATATGATTTTTACTTTCTTTTCGTCCATCTCTACAATTGCCATGTTGTCACTTGTCTCGACAACGCCTTTGAGAGCCATTGACCAGCTTCTGACACCTGTAGGTGAAACAAATAGAGTCTCTCCTATCTTTCTTGATAGATTCTCTGTGAGAACCATTTTTGGTGTCTCTACCTCTTCTATAGAGAGTGTGGCATTAGGATCAGAGTACTTGTATTCAACTTCTATCTCTTTCTGGAGGTTGTTTATGATGCTTTTTGCAACTTCTTTATCTGATACTGTAATTACTGCTTCGGCTGTGGAAGGAATGACGTTCCTTCTTGTTCCACCCTTGATACTGCTGATTCTGTATCCAGGAATTCTATTTAAAGCCCTTCCAAGAAGCTTGATGGCATTGGCTCTTTCTTTGTGTATTTCTCCACCGGAGTGTCCACCGAGAAGTCCGGAGACTTTAATCTTCACGCTTTCGCCTTCAGCTGTCTCCCATCTGCACTTTCTCTCTCCCACTACATCTATGCCACCTGCGCATCCGATGTAGAAGATGCCTTCTTCTTCGCTGTCAAGGTTAAGTAGCCTTCTTGAGTCGATGTCCTTTTCTTCTACATTCTCAGCTCCTGTAAGACCGACTTCCTCATTTACAGTGAAGATGCCCTCAAGTGGGCCATGCTCTGCTTTTTCATCGGAGAAGATATCTAAGGCAAGAGCGATGGCGATACCATTGTCTGCGCCCAGTGATGTATCTTTAGCCCAGATATTCTTTCCATCTGTCATTATTTCGATTGGATCTTTTGTAAAGTCATGCTTTGAACCTTCTCTCTTTACACAGACCATGTCCATATGACCCTGAAGAGCAATAGAAGGATAGTCTTCATATCCTGGTGTGGCTTTAACCTTCATGATCACATTGCCTATATTGTCTGCAAAGGCCTGGATATCATGTTCTTTAGCCCATGAAAGAAGGTAGTTTCTTATTCCTTCTTCATTTCCGCTTTCTCTTGGGATAGCTGATATATCGGAAAAGATCTTCCATAATCTTTTGTTGTTTAAATTGTCATACCACATATAGTTTTTCTCCTGACTTATGCATTGTAGCACTATTGAACAGGTTTATCTCTCCCCTAATGTAAGGTCCTTGATCCATTTTTTGCTTCTTACTCTCATTATTCCGATGATCATTTTGGGAATAAGTTCTGAGAGCTTAAAAAGTAGAATGGCCCAAAGAGACAGATGAAGGCATTTTGTACCTATAAAAGCCAAAGGAATGCTAAGTAGATACATCGGTATTATTTCCGAAAGCATGGAATATCTGCTGTCTCCGCCACTACGAAGTATTCCCACCATTATTACAACCCCTGTCATTTCGAATGGAATCATCAAGGAAAGAGAAATGAGGGCTTTAGTGGCAATGCTTCTAGCTTCTAAGGATATATTGTAGAGATTGATCATAAATGGAGATAAGAACAGTTCCAAGGCACCCATTACGATACCGATGAAAAGACTGTATATGATAATCTTTCCACTCCATCTCTGAGCCTTTTCTTTATCTCCTTCCCCGATGATGTTTCCCAGAATTATGCCTGAACCGTTGGCAAGTCCCAAACATGCTACAAAGAATAAGTCCTGAATAGACATATCTATGTTGAAAGCGGCGAAGGCGGCTGTACCGAGAGACGAGTAGGCTACTTTGTATAGTATGGCACCGATACTCCATAGCGTCTCATGAAGAAACGCAGGTAGTCCTGTTGTCCCCATGTCTTTGATGAAGGTTTTGTCCCATTTAAAGTCTTCTCTTCTTTTTGTTACGAACGGAGCTTTTCTTTTTATGGATATGATGATCAACAGCAAGGCTTCCATTAGCCTAGATATAACTGTGGCTAAAGCTCCTCCAAAGACTCCTAAACGAGGAAATGGTCCCAAGCCAAAGATCAAGAAGGCATTGAGAATCGCGTTGAGTATAAGGGAGAGGATAGTGGTATACATAGGAGTCTTTGCATCTTCCATGGCCCTGAAGGCCCCACTATACATCATAGAGAAGCCTGCAAAGATATAAGAGATGCCTACTGTTTTTAGATAAACTACACCAGTCTCTATTACTTTCTCTTCTTGGGAGAATAAAGACATAAAAGAGGATGGAAATAAAGATACGAACATCCATCCAAGGGCTCCGATTATTATTGATATGGATGTGGTGAAGGTCGTCACCTTTCTCATTCCATCCATATTCTTGGCTCCGAAGTATTGTGCTAGAAATATGGATCCACCACTGTTTAGACCGAAAAAAGCCAACTGAATAAAGAAGAAAAACTGATTTGCCCCTCCTATTGCAGCAACCTCAGCCTCTCCAAGCTGCCCTATCATCAAAGTATCTAAGAAACCTAGGCCTGATTGGACAAGATTCTGGAGCATAATAGGAATGGCTACAACTATCAGTTTTGAAACTAATTCTTTGTTATCTTTTTCCATCCAAAGAAGAATAAAACAATAAAAGAATGACATCAATATTGCATTTATTGTCCCATTTCGGATAAACCAAGATAGATAACAAAACAATAGAGAGGAACCCCCAAAAATGACAAATGCCCTGGTTGTTATAAATCCCAATGCCTCAAAAGGAAAAGGTGAAGTCAAAGCAAAAAGAATTTCCGAGTATTTCAAAGAAGCGGGGTGGAATTGTACTGTTGCTTATACTCAGGGTGAAGGGCATGCTGAAAAGCTTGCAAAGAGTGGGGCTGAAAATGGATTCAAGACAATAATAGCTGCAGGTGGAGACGGGACAGTAAACGAAGTCGTCAATGGAATAATGCGCTCCAATAAAAATGTGGATATGGGTATTATTCCTGTAGGCAGAGGAAATGATTTTGCTTGGATTGCAGGAATCCCAACAGATTGGAAGAAAGCCAGTGATATAATCATAAAGGGAACTCCTATAAAGACTGATGTTGGATATGCCAAAGGTACCGATGTAGATAAGTACTTTCTAAATGGCATGGGCTTTGGCTTCGAGCCTATGGTTAACTTCAGAGCCCAGGAGTATAAACACCTTAACGGCATGGCCAGTTATGTGGCGGCATTTATCAGCATTCTGATGAATCCTCCTAAGGGATATGAAGTCTCTATGTCATTAGACGGAGGAGAGACAAGAAACTTTAAGACCCAGCAGATCAGTATGAATAATGGACGAAGAATGGGATCCTCGTTTCTTATGACTCCAAGGGCTGAAATCGACGACGGCTTATTGGATTTCATGTTTACAAATAGGCTATATAAAGGGTTCGGACTTATCGGTCTTGTCCTCAAGTTCTTTAAAGGTGCAATGGTATCTGATAAAGAAAACTTCTCATATGGAAACGCAAAACATGTAGTCATCGATGTTTTTGGACAAGGTGCAGTATCACATGTGGACGGAGAGGAGTTCGAAAGGGCAGGTAACCACTTTGAAATCGATATACTCCCATCTGCTGTGAGCTTATATAGACCGGGTAAGGGTAAATAAGAGTCTCATTTCTATTGGTGTCGGTTAGTTTCTCTTTTTGTACATAACTAGAGTAAGAAATCAACATGGATATGGTTTACTTTTGATGCTTTAAGGAATAATAACGAGAAATAGATTCGTTTGGATATAAGGCAGAAAAGAGGCCTAGTTTTCATGGTAAGCGAAATTTCATATTTGAAAAATAATAGTTATTACTTATAAGTGGTATGAAAAAATATTATATTTCATCTAAGTGTATTTTATACAATAAGATATAGAAGTTAAAAATTTTGTTTGACTTCTGTTTTAAAGAAATGTAGTATTATAATACCCGATACAGGGCTTTATTTGTGGATTTTCACACTTTTTTTGGAGAATTAGAGTGATTAAGGAAAGCGTTCCAAGAATACATTTTTATGACCAAGACTTTGTCGATATGTATGACAGAGCCTGGGTTTGGCTTGATGAAATATGGCATGAAGCTGATAAGGAGAGTAAGTTCCCAGAAGGGTACTTTATCCATGAAAATGGTGGCGTTATAGACTTATATGATGTATCTTTGTCGTCGCTGTTTTTAATGTATTCTAATCAGTTTTATTCTCCATACTCCATGGTTGACTACTTCTACCAGCGTCAGGAAAAAGACGGACACATCTGGGAGAAGTACGATATTGCTACAGATAAGCCTGTGGTAGATGAAGAGAACCCATTAGGTGTCACACTTCCTCTTCTTCCTTTCGTTGAATTTATGTTCTATCACAAGATCGGCAATAAGAAGAGATTGAAGGATGTTGTTCCATATCTAGAGAAGTACTATGAATGGCTTAAGTCTAATTTCCAGCAGGAAAACGGTCTTTATGTCGTTCCTAATAAGGCTCTCCATATGGGTAATCTTCCTAGAGAGAATGCGAAGTATACTGTAGACTTCAACTCTGCTGTTACAGTATTTGCCCTCTATATGTCTATTATCGGAGATATCCTCAACGATAAAGAGTTGTCTTTTAGATATAAGAGAGTCTATTTTGCACTGAAGACAAGAATCAACAGTATGATGTGGTCTTCTGATGATAACTTCTATTTTGACCTTGATGAGGACGGAGAGATTATCAGAAATAAGCACATCGGTGCATATTGGACACTCTTGGCTGAGATTCCTAATGAAGATTATGCACAGTATCTCATTGAAGACCTGAAGGATGACAAGGAATTTGGCTCAGACAACCCATTCCCTTCTGTTCCTGTTTCAAGTAAGTACTTTGATGAGAATGGAAATGGATATTGTGGCGGCGTCTCTTCCTTTATGACATATATAGTCATCAAGGGATTGATGAATTACGACTCATTTATCTTTGCCCGTGAGTGCGCTATAAGACATTTATACTTTATTCTCGACACTCTTCATCCTGGTGAAGAAAAGCAGGGTCATGCATGGGAACTCTATAAGCCGTTTACAGAGGGACCTGCAACATGCCCAGAAGGTGTTGTAAACAAGAAAAAGTATCTGCCATCCATTGGTCTAGTGACAATCACTCTCTGTATTGAGAACATCATAGGGCTCGATATCTCTCTTCCAAGAAAGACTGTCAACTGGACAATGCAGAACCTTGAAGCTATGGGCATTGAGGAGCTTAGTCTTAAGAAGAACAACATCACTATTCTCTCAAATAAGAATCAGAGAGGATGGGAGATAAGACTTGAGAGTGAGAAGCTCTACTACTTCACTATCTCCATATTGGATGAGGATAAGAAAAAGACTCTTCCAATCCCTTCAGGTAAGTGCTCTATTCTTATTGATAAACTTTGATTTCTTCGGGATGGCTGATGTCATCCCGATAATAATGTTTTCTTTTCCCTAAATTGACAAAAAAGTGGCAGAAAGAATAACCAATATATAGTTATATTTAGAATATAGGAGGATATCTTATGGACATGAAGTCTTTCTCTCTTGA
>CAMEQB010000044.1 GCA_945932505.1 uncultured Spirochaetales bacterium | reverse complement strand
TGTTACTTTTGCTTTAATATGTTAATATTTCATTACCCAAAAAGTAATAAAAATAGGATTTTTTATAGAATGAGAATTCTATACAAAAATAAAACTGTTGAAAAACAATTTAGCTCTAAATATAAAAAGACTTGGAGATACCCTTTGGAGGTCATGCGAAAGCTCGAAAAGGCAGAAAACTATATTATTAGTTCGTCGTCTCTTTTTGATATAGTGAATTATCCTCCTTTCCATTTTCATGGTTTACATGGAGAAAGAAAGGGAGAATGGAGTATATATCTTGGAAATACTGGATATAGGGTTACTATGATACCTTGTGATAATGATGGGAATGAGATAGTTAGTGGTGATGTCATGTCAAAATGTAGAGTAATAAGAATTGTATGTATAACGGAGGTGTCAAATCATTATGAGTAATATGGTTGAGTATAAAAATATTCTTGCTTTTCACCCAGGGTGTTATGTTGCAGACATCATTGAGGATATGGGAATAAGTCAGGCAGAATTTGCTCTTCGTATGGGTACAACTCCAAAAACATTGAGTAATTTGGTCAATGGGCAGATTAACATTTCAAACGACTTGGCAAAAAAGATTTCTGTAATGATTGGAACTAGTCCCGAAGTTTGGTTAAATCTGCAAAGTGCATATGATCAAAAAATTATTGAAATAGAAATATGCAAGGATTTTGATGAGCAGAAAGAAATCGCACATATGATAGATTATTCATATTTTGTAAAAGTAGCTAAACTTCCAGAAACAAGAGATATTCAGGAAAAAGTAAGAAACCTCTGCAAGTATTTTATGGTTTCTAATTTGAAGATTCTTGCCCAGCCAGATTTTTTGGTGAATTTTAGAACAGGTATTTCAAACTTCAAAGTAGAAAACATGGTCAATGCCAGAGCTTGGATTCAAACTGCAATTAATTATGCAAAAAATATTAATACAAAAAGTTTTGATGCTGACAAGCTTAAAAATTCGTTGCCAGAATTAAGAGGAATGACTCTAATGAAAATAGAGGAGTTTCTACCTAGAATGAGTGATATTTTTTCTGAGTGCGGTGTTGCTTTTGTGTTATTGCCACACCTAAAAAATTCTGGGATAAATGGTGCAGTTAAATGGCTTAGTAACGATAGAGTTGTTCTAGCTATGAATAATCGTGGCCTTGATGCTGATAAATTTTGGTTTTCACTTTTCCATGAAATAAAGCATATACTGCAGCAAAAGTTAAAGACAGTATTTGTAAATGCAAACGCAAATGAAATTACTGAACTAAATAATAAACTTGAAAGAGATGCGGATGAGTTTGCAGCAAACTATTTGATTCCCAAAGTGTATATGAATAAGCTGACATCAAATAGATATATAACAGATGAGGAGATAGTAACCTTCGCAAAATCTATAGGAGTACATCCTGGGATTGTGGTTGGGAGGCTTCAACACGAAAATATTATTCCACCAAATCGTTGTTCTTATCTAAAAGAAAAATATATTTTTTCTTTTTGATGATATGAATAGAACGTCATATTCAGGAATAAAATAAAACCTTTCAGACCTTTTTTAGCATTTGGCAAAGAATATTACCAGTTGGTTTTCAAACCAATAGATCCCTGTGAAAAGGGTATTTGGAGCCGACGAGACTCGAACTCGCCACATTCTGATTGCGAACCAGACTCTCTACCAGATGAGATACGGCCCCAACTATGAATATTCTAATTTCTTTAATTATTCTTTGAAAGAAGTAATGAAAGCTTTTGTCCTCTCTTCTTTAGGGTTACCGAAGAGAACTTCTGGTTCACCTTCCTCCACTATATACCCATTTTCCATAAATATAGCCCAATCAGAAATACTACGGGCAAAGTTCATCTCATGCGTAACTACAACCATGGTCATATCTCTTTCAGAGAGAGCCTTTATTACAGAGAGAACCTGTCTTGTAAGTTCAGGGTCCAAAGCTGATGTAGGTTCGTCAAAGAATAGAATCTTAGGATCCATTACAAGAGCTCTTGCAATAGACACTCTCTGCTTCTGTCCTCCTGATAGCTGGGATGGATATGAGTCGGCTTTATCCAAGAGATTCATGTCTTTCAGCACATCTATAGCTCTCGCTTCCGCTTCTTCCTTGCTTCTTGAAAGTACTGCTCTTTGCGCTTCGGTGATATTCCTCATTACAGAGAAATGCGGAAAGAGGTTGAAAGATTGGAATACAAGCCCCGTCTTAAGCATTATGGAGTGCATTTCTTTTGGAGAGGTATATACAGCTTTTCCACCTTCAGATTTAAATAGAGGATCTCCATCTATTGTCAAGCTTCCTCCATCTGCTGTCTCAAGCTGAGTTATTATTCTCAGCAACGTGGACTTACCACTACCAGATGGGCCTATAATTGAAAGAACTTTTCCCTTTTCGAGAGTAAAGGAGATATCTTTCAGAACTTCTGTACTGCCAAAAGATTTCTCTATGTGTTCTGCCTTTACCATTATCTCTGCCATATTCTTCTCCTCAATACTGCATCTTCTTTTCCAGTAAATCGAAGACTCTCGACACCAGATAATTCATGATGAAATAAAAGACACCTGCAATAAATATAGGCATTGTAGAGAACTCTCTGGATGATGCTGTCTGAGCTATTCTAAAGAGCTCCACGACTCCGATAGTAGAAGCCAAGGCTGTATCTTTTACCAGTGTTATTACTTCGTTTCCAACGCTAGGAAGCACATTCTTCACTACCTGTGGCAATACAATGTGGATAAAAGTATAACTCTTAGAGAAACCAAGGACCTTCGCTGCTTCTCTCTGCCCGTTGTCCAAAGCCTGAAGTCCCGAACGATATATTTCACCAAAGTAAGCAGCATAGTTCAGAACAAAAGCAAGAATCGCTGAAGCAAATCTTGGAAGTGAAGCATTGAATATATAGTAAGGTGCAAAATAAAAGAAGAGCAGCTGTAATAACAGCGGCGTTCCTCTCATAATCTGAATATAAGTATCGACCAAAACTCTCACAACCTTTACTTTGCTCATCCTCCCCAAGGCTACCAAGAAGCCAAGGGGGAGAGCCATTATGAGAGTAAGGAAGAACACTTCAATGGAAGTAACCGTCCCTGAAAGAAGCTGCTCTATCAACTTCATATTACTTACCTACTACTGTGATATCTGCACCGAACCACTTTGTTGCGATTTCTGCAAGCTTGCCGTTGTCCTTGAGGGCATAGAGTTCTTTCTCAATCGCTTCACAAAGTGCAACTTCACCCTTTCTGAATCCGATTACATATTCCTCGGCACAAAGTGTCTCATCAATAATTCTAAAGTCTTTTCCAGAGCGGTTGATATTATCGTTTGCAACCAAGAGGTCCATAACAACAGCATCTACTCCACCAATCTCAAGGTCCATGAGAGCTGTCAGATAATCTCTATAAGGAACAATTTCTTTTACAGATTCTTCGAAACCTTCTGTGTCGTAGATAGCCTCTTCACCACTTGAACCAGCCTGGACACCAACACTCTTTCCCTTAAGGTCATCGAGTGTATTTACTGAGCTTGAAGACTTTACAACTATAACCTGAGCGTTATTTACATAAGGAATTGAAAGAGTCATTGTCTTTTCTCTCTCTTCAGTCTTTGTAAATCCATTCCAAATACAATCGATCTGACCTGTTGCAAGTTCCTGTTCCTTTGCACTCCAGTCGATTGGCTGGCACTTAAGTTCTACTCCAAGTCCCTTACAGACTTCTTTTGCGATATCGATGTCGAAACCTACGATTTCGTTGTTTTCATCTCTATAACCCATTGGAGGGAAAGAATCATCAAGGCCCAATACAAATACACCTTTGGCTTTGATCTTCTCCAGAGACTGATCTCCTGCCTCTTCAGCTGTTCCCTGAGCAAAGACTGTAGATACTACCATTAATAACGCTATTGCCAAAACGATGATTTTTTTCATTTTTATTTCTCCTACGATGCAAGATACTACACTGCTTTATCACTTTAGTCTAGTAAAGTAGTGAATTTTATAAAAATACTTTGAAAAAGTTATTATTGTAACAGAAGCGGTGAAAAGAGATGGAAGAGAGTTATCTATATAGACATAGGTTAAGGGAGAATAGAGAATAAAAGAGAGGGAAAGAAATGGAAGATATTTTTGATAGGACTAGGATAGTTTTGGGGGATGATGCCATAGATAAGCTAAAGAGATCTCATGTAGCTATCTTCGGTGTAGGAGGCGTAGGAGGATATGCCCTTGAGGCCATAGTCAGAAGTGGTGTGGGTGAGGTCACTATTGTAGATAACGACACTGTGTCTCCATCTAATTTAAACAGACAGATCATCGCTTTGCACTCTACTATCGGAGAGAAGAAAGTCGATGTTGCGGAGAAGAGAATCAAAGACATCAACCCAGAGTGTATAGTTCATAAATCTGATTCATTCTTTCTCCCTGGAATGGAAGAAGAGTTTAGTTTCTCTTCTTTTTCTTATGTAGTCGACGCCATAGATACAGTATCAGGAAAGATAGCTCTCATCGAGGCGGCAAATAAATACTCTATCCCTATCATCTCGTCCATGGGGGCTGGTAACAAGCTGGACCCTACCCTTTTTACTATTACAGACATCTATAAGACAAACACAGATCCCCTCTCAAGAGTCATGAGAAGAGAACTAAAAAAGAGAGGAATAAAAAAACTCAATGTAGTCTGGTCTCCTGAAAAACCTAGAGAGAATAAGATAGAAATACAGAATGAAGGAAAGAAAAGGCCTGCACCGGGCTCCATTTCCTTCGTCCCTTCTGTAGCAGGCCTAATTATTGCGTCTAAGGTAATCACTGATTTAGGGGGAATGTGAGAGTAAAGACGGAACCTTCTCCTTGAGTGCTCTCCACTCTTACTTCCCCTCCCATTCTCTCCATTCCATTTTTTACAATGGAGAGACCCAATCCTGTTCCTCCGCTCTCCCTGCTTCTTGATTTATCTACGCGGTAGAAGCGTTCAAAGATCCTCTCTATAGAATCTTTTGGAATTCCTATGCCGTTGTCGGAAACAGAGATCTCTACCTTTCCCTCCATTTCCTTCGACTCTACTTTTACCCATCCGCCTTTCTTGTTGTATCTGATGGCGTTATCCAAGAGGTTTGAGATAACTTCAGAAAAGACTTTTGGTATTCCGTTTATTAATAGAGATGAAGAAACACCATTCTCTATGCTGACGCAACTGTCTTTTGCTTTATGCTCAAGTTTCTTTATCTCACTTTCCACTGCATTTCTTACGTTTATCTCTTCATTCTCGCCTTTGTATCCTTCATCAAGACTAGACAACTCTATGATATCACCAACAATATCTCTCAAACGCAAAGCTTCTTTATTGATTTCAG
Source organism: uncultured Spirochaetales bacterium (assembly GCA_945932505.1). Taxonomy (GTDB): domain Bacteria; phylum Spirochaetota; class Spirochaetia; order Sphaerochaetales; family Sphaerochaetaceae; genus Ornithospirochaeta. Next base: position 6,265 of record CAMEQB010000044.1, on the reverse strand, counting down.
AAGCAAAGTCAGTAACCTTTTCTCTCTCGATTTTCGGGTTCTCCAACAGCTCCGAGAACCCCATGATGGTAGTAATGGGAGTCTTCAGTTCATGGGAGACATTTGCTGTAAACTCTTTCCTCATTCTCTCTCTTTCGCACTTTTCTGTTATATCCCTCATCAACACGACAGCGCCGCCGCTATGGCTTGTGTATGCAGAGAGTTCAAGTATCTTTGAAGATACCTTGAATGTTGTCTCTCCGTCTTTTCCATTGAGGGCTGAGAGAACCACCTCTTTGGAGTCTGCAGATTTCAGATAAGCAAGAAACGGCTTGTCATCTTCTATATTCTCCTCCAGTAGTTTGGCTGCACTCTTATTGAAAGACAGAATTCGACCTCCACGTCCTAGGACAACAAGGCCTTCGGAGAGAGTGGAAATAATAAACTCGAACTCTTTTCTTGTTCTTTCCTTATCAGCAATCTCTTCCCTGACTTCGTTTTTCTGTCTCGCTATCTTCAGTAGGAGTGGAGAAATCTCGTCATATACATTGTTCTCTTCCGGGTTATCCAAATCCAAGGCATTAATAGGCGCAACTATGTAATCAGAAGCCTTTGATGCTATAAATACCACCAAAATTAGAAGAATAACCACCAATGAGACCACCGGCCCCGCTACCATCGAGAAGAAGGCGATAATGGTGGAAGCATTCTTACTCAGTCTCAACACATTTCCGTCAGAGAGAAGCACAGCTTCATAAATCTGTTTGATAGATAGAGTGTTACTCTGCCTCTCATCGCTTCCTCGCCCCTTGAGGAATGCTTCTTTTACTTCCTTTCTCTCTCCATGATTCTCCATTACCGAGTATTGGGCTTCAGAGTCATATTCCACATTTCCATCGGGCTTAATAATGGTCAGTCTTCCGTTTCTACTCCCGATTTCCCTGATATCATTTCCAGTCTCGTATAGATGAGACAAAATATCCAACTCCTCGGAGAGCGTGGTCCTTACATTGTCTTCATATACCCCATGATAAAGGATTGCAGTGACTACAACTGTAAGAAAAATAAATATTGCAGCCACTACAGCTGTAACTGTAGCTATAGTTTTTTTCACATTATTCTCCGTCAAATCTGTAGCCAAGGCCCTTTACTGTCTCAATTGCCTTGCCACATTCACCAAGCTTTTCCCTTAAGTGCCTTACATGAACATCTACAGTTCTGGTCTCTCCGACATAAGAATATCCCCAGACTTCTGTGAGAAGCTTGTCTCTTGAAAGAGCCACACCTTTATGAGTCATAAAATACTCCAGAAGTGCAAACTCTTTGCTAGTCAAAACAACTTCTTTTCCATCTATGAAAAGCTTGTGGGATGAAAGATCCAGCTTTATGCCCGCACTCTCAAGATTCTCGTTTTTTTCTCTCTCATATGAAATGCCACTTCGCCTTATGGCAGCCTTGACTCTGCTGATAAGTTCCAGAATACCAAAAGGCTTACTGATATAATCATCGGCGCCTTCATCCAACCCCTTTGCGATATCATACTCGCTGTCTTTTGCCGTCAACATTATGACAGGAGTATTTCTCAGCTTCTCGTCTTTTCTGATTCTATGGAGAATCTCAATCCCATCCATTCCAGGAAGCATTATGTCCAAGAGAAAGAGATCAACTTTATCAGGAAGAGAAGCAAAAGCATCCTCCCCGCTGGCAAAAGAGACCACAGGAATTGAATTGGATGAAAGAGCATATTCAACCAGCTTTCTTATAGATGGATCATCTTCAACAAGGACAGTCATATACTTATTTTACCCTTCACTTTTACTCTCTTCAACTGTGCCGCATTCTTCAATTACAGAATGGGCGATAGATGCCGCATGATCTCCCATTCTCTCTAGATACTTGGCTCCGATCACAACATCTACAGCCTCTTCGTATCCGTCTTTTCCGCTTCTTATCACTGCACATAGTTTCTTTCTTGCATCGGAGAAGAACTTGTCTATGACGTCATCAAAGGCTTCGACGCTCTTTGCCTTCTCCGCGTCCTTTGACACAAAGGCCGATATGGCGTCGGATAGCATCTTCTTTACGTTCAGGGCCATATCCAAGAGCCCTATCTCATTGCATATTTCAGTGGATGACAAATAATCCAACATCTCACAGAAATCAAGAGAGTTGTCCCCGATTCTGCATAAGTCTCTTATAGTACAAAGGGTGGAAGAGATACGTTTCAAGTCTCTTGCCACTGGATGGAACTTCAACAAGAGATTAATGCAGGATCCCTCCAAACTCTTACCCTTCTCTTCTATTTCCTGGGCTATCTCCCTGATCCGGGCTTTCCCGTAGGAGTTGTTGAGAGATGATGTGATTATCCCCAAAGCCTCCTCCACAAGAGTGGAAAGAGACATTGTCCCAAGATCCAATTTATCCAACTCTTCGTCGATTCTTGTCTTCATTATCCGAACCTCCCTGTAATGTAGTCTTCCGTACGCTTATCCTGAGGAGAGTAGAACATTTTTGTGGTCTCTCCATACTCAACCATCTCACCCAAGAGGAAGAATGCAGTCATATCACTGATACGTAACGCCTGCTGCATATTATGTGTAACGATTACGATTGTGTATCGATCTTTTAGTGTAAGTAAAAGCTCCTCTATCTTTTCAGTGCTTATAGGGTCAAGGGCGCTAGTAGGTTCATCCAACAACAATACATCCGGCTCTACAGCCAAAGCCCTTGCTATACACAGCCTCTGCATCTGGCCGCCACTGAGACCCATGGCAGATGAATTAAGCCTATCTTTTACTTCATTCCATAATCCTGCTTCAGAGAGGGCCTTCTCCACTGTCTCCTGAAGCTTCACCTTATTTCTCATGCCATGTGTTTTTGGTCCATAAGCAATGTTCTCAAATATAGAGAAAGGAAATGGATTGGGTTTCTGGAATACCATACCGACATTCTTTCTTAGCCTTGCAGTATCTGAAGAAGGTGCGTAGATATCGAGTCCGTTATAATATATCTTTCCTTCGATTCTACAGTCTTTTATAAGGTCATTCATTCTATTAAGGCACCTGAGGAATGTACTCTTACCACAACCCGATGGCCCTATGAGAGATACTATCTGTTTCTCACCGATAGAAATATCTATACCTTTCAATGCTTCTTTTTCGCCGTAGAAGAGATGAAGATTCTCTGTCTTCATTTTTTCACTCATTCTTTCCTCCTACCATCTTTCCAAGTCTATTTGATATAAAGTTCACTATGAGTACCAAAACCATTAATACTGCAGCCACAGCCCTCGCCTCTTCCATATGAAGACCTTCACTTGTAAGAGCATACATATGTACCGATAGTGTACGGGCAGGAGACAATAGACTCTCCGCCAGTCCCGTAGCAGTTCCTGCGGTGTAAATCAGGGCTGCACTCTCTCCCAGCACTCTTCCCATTCCAAGTATTATTCCTGATATTATTCCCGACATTGCAGAAGGAAGCAGAACTTTTGATATAGTCCTCAATTTCCCTGCTCCCAGAGCCAATGAACTCTCTTCAAGTCCCTTTGAGAGAGCCAAAAAGGCTTCTTCGCTGGTTCTCATAATTAAAGGGAGAATCATTATAGCCATAGTAAGGGCACCGGAAAGAAGGGAATATCCAAGGCCACAGAATGTAGAGAAGAATATATTCCCAAAGAGGCCATATACAATAGAAGGAATACCTGAAAGAGTCTCACTGGTCATTCTTATTACCTTCACGACAACTCCCTCTTTTTTATATTGAGTCAAGAAGATTGCCGCTCCCAGTCCAAGGGGAATGGCAATGGCCAGAGATAGTATAATCATTAGAATAGTATTTATGATGGCAGGCATCATAGATACGTTTTCACTATTATACTTCCACTGGAAGAGTGACGGCTTAATCTGAGGGATTCCAAGAACAAGCACATAAAGAATAATACCTGCCAGAATCAGAAGGACCACAAATGCAGACGCCCTCAATACTCCACCTATTATCTTCGATTTCCAGTTCTTCATTTTTTCCTCCTAATAAGAGAGAAAGAGAGATTCAGAATCAAAACAAATACAAAGAGCACAGCACCTGTCGCTATCAAGGCTTCTCTATGAAGATCTGTTGCATATCCCATCTCAAGTACGATATTTGCAGTCATGGTCCTCACTCCATCAAGTACGCCTCCAGGAATTCTAGGCTGGTTTCCAGCAACCATTACTACAGCCATGGTCTCTCCGATGCTTCGTCCGACCCCAAGAATCACAGAAGATAGAATTCCTGAGGAAGCTGCAGGAACCATTACTCTAAACACCGCCTTCTCTTTTGTGTCGCCTAGTGCAAGGGCGCCTTCCAATAAGCTGTTATCCAAGGCCCTTAGTGAGCTTTCAGAGACTGTGATAATAGTCGGGAGGATCATAAAAGACAGAAGAACAGATGCTGTCATGATGCTTTTTCCACTACCAAATATGGACCTGAAAAGTGGGACAAGAACCATTAACCCGAAAAAGCCGTAGACAATGGAGGGTATCCCAGCAAGTAATTCCACAGCAGGTTTCATTACTCTATACAACCTTTTAGGAGCGAAATATGTCATATAGAGAGCTGTAAATAGTCCTAATGGCACTCCAATTAATATTGATATCCCTGTTACATACACAGATCCCACGATCATCGGGAATATGCCATATATATCATTACTTGGCTTCCAGATCTTACCAAAAAGGAAATTAATAGGGCCTATCTCTTTAATTGTGGGGAAAGCCGAAGCAAAGAGAAACAGGGAAATGACCACAACCGCCAGCACTGAAAAAAGTGCGGCGGCTGCGAACAAGAACTTAAATAGTCCTTCCTTCTTCATTAGAGACCTGCCCAAGTGGTTACGAGGCCCTTGTAGATGTCTCTAATCGTTTCTGAGGAGAGACCCTTAACTGCGTTTTCATTGTTTACAATGACTGCAATACCATCCATTGCCATCACGTTGTACTCAAGACCCTTCTCAAGTTCACTGGCCTTGAGGTTTCTTGAAGAGAGGCCGATATCGCTTTTACCAGAGATAGCGTCGTTTATACCAGTTGTGGAGTCTGACTGCATAAGTGTCACCTTTACATCTGGGTTAAGTGCCATATATGCTTCAACCAATACTTCCATTACAGGGTAGACAGAGGAGGAGCCGCTGATTGTTACGCTGCCGCTTTTCTTGCTGCTTTCATAAGTATACTTATTGCTGTCATCTACGCGGATATATCCCTTCTTTGCAACGATATCCTGACCGTTTGAGCTCATGACGAACTTCAAGAAGTCTTCAGCTGTTTCAGAAAGTGTCTTATATGCCATTACAAATGGTCTTGAAATCTTATATTCACCACTCTTTACACTTTCAGTTGTTGGATATACGCCATCAACTTCAATAGCTTTTACCTTATCAGAAAGAGAACCCAAAGAGATGTAACCGATAGCATTCTTGTCGCCTTCTACTGTTGTAATGACAACAGATGTAGAAGAAGCAATCTCAGCATCCAGTGTTGTCTGGTCGACCTTTACTCCGTCAATCTTTTCTTCAACGCCTGTAAGCTCGACAAAGGCGCCTCTTGTTCCGCTGCCCTCTTCTCTGCTGATTACGTTGATTTTGCTATTTGTTTCTGATGCTCCACTTGCGAATGAAAGAGAGAGGATCACAGCCGATACCATAAGGATTACTGCTAGTTTTTTCATTTTCTTTTTACTCCTTGGCCACAAATATAGAGGAGTACAGTTAAGGAATAAGAAAGAAGATGTTAACTCTAAGTTAAATCATTACTTTTATTGTCTTTCTTTTTATTTTAGAATCCCGTTATGGATACTTTCATTTCATCCCCTAGATTACTCTTCAGAGAATGGAGAGAAGAAGACAAAGAAGAATTATTTATTGCTGCATCAGATAGTGAAATTGGACCTATGGCTGGATGGCAGCCTCATAGAAGCGTGGAAGAATCACTTAGTGTTATAAGAAACATTCTCTCTGATGAGAATACTTTCGCTATCATTGAGAAAGAAAGCGGAAAGATTGTGGGAAGTACAGGCCTATTTACGCCACAAGAAAAAACAATTGAAAAAGGAAAAGATGAAATCGAAGTAGGTTACTGGATATCTAGAGACAGATGGGGCATGGGATATGCAACAGAAACAGTGAAGAGAATGCTTGAATATGCTTTTGAAACACTGAAAATGGAAAAAGTATGGTGTGGAGCATTTGAAGGGAACACAAGAAGCATCAGAGTCCAAGAGAAGTGTGGCTTCGTTTATTCCCACGAAG
>CAMEQB010000043.1 GCA_945932505.1 uncultured Spirochaetales bacterium | reverse complement strand
TATGGAATCAAGACAAGCTATCAGAGACTCAGCACAGGTGAAGTCCAGGCAAAGATTGAAGAAGAGAATGGCAATCCATCTGCTGACGTTTGGTTCGGCGGCACAACAGACCCATATAACGTCCTCGCTGCAGAAGGTTTCTTAGAGCCATATGAAGCTGAAAACGCAAAGCACATCACAAAGAGTGTTTACAAAGACAGAGAAAACAGATGGTTCGGTATTTACACTGGTATCCTCGGAATCATGTACAACAAGGATGAAGTTGCTCGTCTCGGTATCGATATCCCACAGGATTTCGCAGATTTGACAGACCCTCAGTACAAGGGACTTATCTGGACAAGTAACTACAACACAGCTGGAACAGCAAAGCTCATCATCAACACAGTCATCCAGAAGTATGGCCATGATGCAGGTATCCAGTACCTCGTCGACCTTGATAAGAACATCCAGGTCTACACAAAGTCTGGTTCTGGCCCATCTAAGAACGTTGGAACAGGCGAGTGTGTCATCGGTCTCGGATTCCTCCACGATGTAATTACACAGATTGTCGACAATGGTTACGATAATATCGGCATGGTCATCCCATCAAGCGGAACAACATGTGAAATCGGTGCTACAGCTATCTTCAGAGGAGCTAAGCATCCTAACGCAGCAAAGCTTTGGATTGAGTTCGCACTTTCTCCAGATTGTGTCAACATCGCTAAGGACAACGGTTCTTATCAGTTCCTCGTCCTCGACAATGCTGAGCAGCCTGAAATCGCTTACGAATTCGGTCTCGACCCATCTAACGTCATCGACTATGACTTCGACGATGCAACAGCAAACATCAAGACTTATGTACAGGAAGTCATGAACGCTCTCGCAGCATCTGGCGCAGCTACAGACGACGTCACACGTTTCCAGGTTAAGTAATTAATCAGAAAACTTATCACTGAGAGGGATGACGACATGCCATCCCTCTTTTCCTAATACTTTTTTTAAGGAGGAGTCTATGGCCAAAGGTCAAGGCGCGGCACTAGATAGGAAAAAGCTTCTAGCCGATCCTATTATGGTTACTACCATCGTGGTGTTGATTGCGTTCCTCACTCTTTTTATTCTTTATCCGCTGGCTATTTTGCTTGTGGATTCTTTTGTAGGTGACGGAGGCTTCGGCTTCAGTGTATTCAAGAGAATATTCCAAATCCCTACTTTTACTAAGGCTATTACGAATACGCTTAAAGTCGGCTTTGTAGTCGGTATTATCTCTACATTAGTGGGCCTCTTATTTGCGTATGTTGAAGTATATGTAAGAATGAACAAGTTCGTTGGAGGACTATTCAAAGTAGTTTCAATGCTACCAGTTGTCTCTCCACCTTTCGTTCTTTCGTTATCTATGATCATGCTCTTTGGTAAGGCTGGAATCATTACAAGGCATCTTCTGGGTATATATGACAACAGTGTCTATGGATTCTGGGGTATTACAATAGTACAATCCCTTACATTCTTCCCTGTATGTTACATGATGCTCAAAGGGCTCTTGAAAAACATTGATCCATCTTTAGAAGAGGCTGCAAGAGACATGGGAGCATCCAGATTCAAGGTGTTCTCTTCCGTCACTCTGCCTCTCTTACTTCCAGGACTTGGAAATGCATTTCTTGTAACTTTTATTGAGTCCATCGCAGATTTTGCAAACCCAATGATCATCGGTGGTTCTTACGATACACTTGCAACCACAATTTATCTGCAGATTACTGGCGCCTACGATAAACCTGGTGCAGCCGCTATGGCTGTGGTTCTATTGGTGATTACTCTTGGAATGTTTGCAGTCCAGAAGTATGTATTGGAAAAAAAGACAGCGGCAACTCTTACAGGAAAGGCATCCAGAGCCAGAATGCTCATGGAAGACAGGAGTGTCAAGATTCCTCTTACTGTCTTTTGTGCAGCAATAGCTCTCTTTGTCATCTTGATGTATATCTGTGTTCCGATTGGTGCTCTCTTCCCGACTTGGGGATATAAATTCTTCCCATTGACATTTAAGTGGTTCAAACTTGTCTTCACAAGATATAAGGGGTTCAAGGCCTTTAAGGACTCTTTCCTTCTTTCAATAATCTCTGCCCCTATAACGGCACTTCTTTCAATGATCATCAGCTACCTGGTTGTAAAGAAGAAATTTAAGGCAAAGGGATTTATAGAAGCTGTCTCAATGCTTGCAATGGCTGTGCCAGGAACAGTACTTGGTGTAGGATACATCAGAGGCTTCTCTTCCGGTATATTCCATACAGGCTTCATGCAGGGGCTCTATGGATCTGCTGCAATTCTTGTAATCGTATTTGTTGTAAGATCTCTTCCTACCGGTACAAGAAGTGGTATTTCCGCTCTTAGACAGATAGATAAGTCAATCGAAGAGTCTGCATATGATATGGGTGCAGATTCCTTCAAGGTCTTTATGACAGTGACATTACCGTTGATTAAGGATTCTTTCTTAAGCGGACTTGTTACAGCCTTTGTAAGAAGTATAACTGCAATCAGTGCAATTATTCTTCTTGTTACACCACAGTTCCTTCTCATCACAGTTCAGATCAACGAATTTGCAGAGAAGGGATCCTATGGATTGGCATGTGCATTTGCATCAATCCTAATATTCATCACTTATGGCTCCGTACTCTTGATGAATCTCTTCATCAAATACTTCGGAACCAGCAGAAAACTAAAGGAGGCGGAGTAATATGGAAAAGACAAAGAAAGGTGTACGCTTGGAACACATCTCTAAAATATATAAGGACCCAAAGACAAATAAGGATTTCTATGCTGTAAAGGATACTTCCCTTGAAATAAAGCCAGGTTCCTTTGTAACACTTCTTGGACCTTCTGGTTGTGGTAAGACCACTACACTCAGAATGATTGCAGGATTTGAAAGCCCTGATGAGGGAGAAATCTATCTTGGTGACGAGCCGATCAACGAGCTTACACCAAATAAGCGTGACACAGCCATGGTATTCCAGAGCTATGCTCTTCTTCCTCACTATAATATCTTCGATAACGTTGCTTATGGCTTGAAACTGAGAAAGATGCCAAAGGATGTGATCAAAGAGAAAGTCATGAAGATTCTCGATCTTGTAGAGCTTACAGGAATGGAATCGAGAATGACTAACCAGCTTTCGGGTGGTCAGCAGCAGAGAGTCGCTCTTGCCCGTGCTCTTGTCATCGAGCCAAGCGTTCTCCTCTTCGATGAGCCGTTATCTAACTTGGATGCAAAGCTTAGAGTCCAGATGAGAACTGAAATCAGAAGAATTCAGCAGGAAGTCGGAATAACAGCCATCTATGTCACACATGACCAGTCTGAAGCTATGGCTATCAGTGACAACATCATTATTATGAATAAGGGTGTTGTAGCACAGATGGGTACACCGGAAGAGATTTACTATCATCCTGTAGATGAGTTTGTAGCTGACTTCATCGGTGAAGCAAACTTCTTGAAAGGAAAATGTGTGGAAGTCGGTGACAAGTACTCTGTCCTAGACTTTGAAAACAAGCGCCTTACTGTTCCTACGAGAGAGGGCGGTATGGAGAGAGGAAAAGAGTATACTGCAGTACTACGACCAGAAGCCGCAAAGCTTGGAGACGAAGGAGGACTGGAGTGTAAAGTAATAGTCTCTTGCTTCATGGGTTCTTATCAGAACTATCATGTTATGGTTGGTGATACTCTTGTTAAGCTAGAAGACCATAATCCAAAGAACAGAAAGGTCTATAGAGTCGGCGATACCTGCCACCTCTTGGTTGATACTGATTCCTTACACGTTCTATGATATCCGGCCCTCTTTCGAGAGGGCTTTTCTAGGGGATGGAGATGAGACTTTATGTTGTAAATGTTGACGGCGATGAGCTTGAAGGTTGTAGAAAAAAGACATTGCTGACAGAAAAAAACGCAGAGAGTATGAAAGGAATACTCTCCCGATACCATATGGATAAAGTCTATTCCTCCTCCCTCTTTAAGGCTAAAGAAATGGCAGAAATATATGTACCATACTTAAAGGCTGAAATATGGAATGAACTTGATGGAGAGGGCAAAGACTCTATACGAGAGAGTGTATGGGCATTTATGAAAGAGATGGAGAGCGAAGACCCTGATGTGTTTATAGCAGTCTTCACTCATACTTTGTCGCTTTTGGAGATGGTCTTATATATAGAGAATAGGAGTCTTGGCGACAACGCTCTCTCCTCTAGTGTCAGCGACTTGATGCTATTTGATTATAGATATGGAAAATGGAGAATAGAGGATCCTTTTTCTTACTGAAGTCTTGAAATGAGAGACGCCTCTATTCATAATCTCCATTATGCAACTCTTCATTCTTTCGATGCTGACTCAGGCAACTATAGCGACACTTTCTCCGTATTTACAGATTATTTTTAGGAATAAAGGTTATTCACACTCTTTATCAGGCACTCTCATTGCACTCTGCCAGCTATCTGCAATAATTATGCCGCTCATTATTTCGTCTCTCTCCGATAAGAGAGGTAAGACTAAGCCCATGATTATTCTCTGTGGCGTACTTTCAATACTTCTCTCCATGCCTTTCCTTCTATCTGAAAGTTTCCCTGTGGTTGTAGTCTCAGCTTTCCTTCTTAATGGATTCTTCTGGTGCCTTAATCCTCTTGCAGATGGTTTTATTAATAGAAAACTCTCAGGAGACAGTTCCAAATATGGTGTCATTAGAGCCATGGGTACCTTATCTTATGTCACTGCACTGGTTCTCTTTGGTATTACAGGATTCCCTCATGAAAATGATAACTCTTCGATTTTAACCTGTATGATGATATTCCTTCCTCTCCTTGTCTTAGGATCATTGTTTTTGAAAGAAGATAAGAGAGAGAAGGCTGTTGGTGAAAAGGGGAGGCTCTTCTCCTTCTCTTGGTTTCCAAAGCGATTCTATTTATTTATGGGCATAGTAGCCCTTACAAGAATCGGACAGTCTGTAGTTGAGAAACTGCTGCCATCATACATGACAGAGAATCTGGGGTTGGGAGACAGCTTTGTGCTTTTTGTAGCATTGGGGGCAGTATTCGAGTTTTTCTGCATGATTATCTTTGGTAAGCTCAATAGAAAAGGAATTCTTTCCAGTACTACTATTCTCACTATTTCTGCAGTAGGCCTTGTTGCTAGACTTCTCTTGTACTTGGTTCCAGGACTCCCTGCTTTTATCTTGGCTCAGACATTACATGGCCTCACATTCGGAGCATTGCACTTATGTGCAACTAGCTATACTGCAGCCAATGTAGACAAGAACCATTATGACCTGGGAATGACTCTATATTGGTCTTTGGCTACAAACCTACCTGAGATGATAGGAGCTCTATGCGGAGGTTTCATCATCGATAGCTTCGGTTATCCTATGCTTTTCTTCTCTTATGCATTCTTCCCACTTTTGGCTGTTATTCTATCCATTGTGTTCAAGAAAACCTTGGACGGAGTAAAGAAATGAAATATAAGGGAAGAATAAAAGAAGGTGTTTTTCTTACACGTCCCAATAGGTTCATCGCTTATGTAAATGTGGATGGAAGAGAAGAAAAGTGCCATGTGAAGAATACAGGGCGATGTAGAGAGTTATTGATCCCAGGATGCAAAGTATACCTAGAGGAATCAGATAACCCTAATCGCTCCACTCGCTTTGATCTTATTGCAACGGAAAAGATAATCAGCGGTTCTTCTTCCATCCTTATTAATATGGATTCCCAAGCCCCCAACAGCGTAGTTGAAGAGTGGCTTAGAAAAGGGGAGTTATTCGGAGAAAAGGCAGAAGTAAAGAGGGAAGTCACCTACTTGGATAGCCGCTTCGATTTCTCGATTACTGATGAGTATGGTCATGTCTCTTTCCTCGAAGTCAAAGGCTGCACGCTGGAGAAAGATGGCGTCGTTATGTTTCCAGACGCTCCTACAGAGAGAGGCGTGAAACATGTAAAAGAGCTTATAAAAGCCAAGAAAGAGGGGTATGGAGCATATATTCTGATTCTTGTGCAGATGAATGGAGTTAAATACTTTGTCCCCAATTGGGATACTCACCCGGCGTTTGGAGAAGCGTTGAGAGAAGCAAAGAGAAATGGAGTCGTTATACTCTGTTACGACTCTATAGTCACTTCAGATTCCATCACTCTCTTCAAGAGTGTTCCTATTGTCCTCTCTTAGTCTCTTTTCTTCTTTTCTGAAAGAAATAAAGTAAGTGATAGTAATGATAGTAGAGCATAGAAGCCAACCAAATGGATAACCGAAGGCAATAGGAATAATAGTGTTGGATATGAATCTTGATACTACGAAAAGATAAATCTGTCTGGCGACTACAAAAGAAAAGAGCATTACATACATAGGCTCCTTACTTCTTCCTATTCCTCTAAGGGCATTGGAGTATACTTGGTTGAAACAGCATAAAAGATAGAATGGAGACAGCATCCTCAAAAAGAGTGTTCCATACTTTATTACTTCGTCCTCCCCGTTAATGAAGAAAGTAACTACATGAGGAGCAAGTGTAATTACTGGAACCACAAGAATGAGGGTGGAAGTAAGAGCAGATAACAGTGATATATCTGCGCCCCTCTTTGCTCTTTTTATGTTCCCGGCTCCATAGTTTTGCCCAACGAATGTCATTGCCGCTAGTCCCATGCACTGCATAGGAAGGAATATAACCTGATCGACTTTGTTGTAAGCTGTCCAGCCACCCATTACATCGGCTCCGAATTGGTTGATGTATGACTGTACAAAAACATTTGAGAATGCTGTTACAGCCATCTGTATAGCTGAAGGTAAGCCAATAAATATTATCCTTGATAGTATCTTCCAGTTGATCTTAAGCTCTCTGAACTTAAATGAGACTTGAGACTGCGTTATCTTCAAGGCTCCAAGTACAAGTAGAGCGCTTATAGCCTGGCTGATGATAGTTGCCAGTGCCACTCCACTTGTCCCCATCTTCAACACAATTACAAATACAAGGTCCATTATTATATTAAGGCATGCTGATACCACAAGGAAAATAAACGGAAGCTGTGAATTTCCTACCGCCCTAAAGATGGCAGAACCCATGTTATATAATAAAAGCCCCGATATTCCTGAAAAGTAAATTGTTAGGTAGATATACTCTTCCTTAGCTACTTCTGGAGGCGCTTTGATTATCTTGATGAGAAATGGAGTAAGGGCTACACCTAGAAGTGAGAGTGCAATAGAGAGAATGAACATAAAGAGAATGAAAGTATGTACACTCTTTCTTACGTTCTCTTTGTCGCCGGATCCATAGTATTGGCTTATTACTACTCCCGCTCCCGTGCTGAATCCTCCTGCAAAACCTATAAGCATATTTGTAATGGAGCCTACAGTGCCTACAGCAGAGAAAGAGTTCTTTCCTACAAAGTTACCAACGCACCAAGTGTCGAACGTATTGTATAACTGTTGGAATAGCTGACCGAGAATTAAGGGAAGGGCGAAAAGCAGGATTTGAGGGAGTATAGCCCCCTTCGTCATATCTTTCTCTCCCTTTTTCATCTGCGTCACCTCTTGGACTATGATAGCCAAAAAAGAAACAATATCAAGAAGGCAAATATGACGAATGACATCATTTTTCCCTGATTCTCTTTCCTTTTATGGAAAAAATAGTTATCAATTAAGAAATAAACCTTTATTTTCGGAGGAATTGATTTGGATAAAACAGTAGGAAGACTTGGATTTGGAATGATGAGGCTCCCAAGAAAAGGAGATGGAATCGACATCGAGGAGACAAAAAAGCTTGTAGATGCCTTTATGGTTTCACGATTCAATTATTTTGACACCGCCTTTGCATATCCTGGAAGCGAAGAGGCAATAAAAGAAGCCCTTGTCGACCGTTATCCACGTAAGTCTTACTACTTGGCTACAAAATGTGCTATCTGGAGTGGCTGCAAAACTAAAGAAGACGCAGAAAGAGAACTGGATATCTCTTTAGAGCGTACTGGAGCAGGATATTTTGACTTCTATCTTTTGCATGCCCTTAACAAAGACAGCGCCAAGACCTTTGAAGAGTGGGGGCTTTGGGATTATTTCTTGAAGAAAAAGGAAGAAGGCTTGATCCATCATCTTGGATTCTCCTTCCATGACTCTCCAGAAGTCTTGGATGATATTCTCACAAGGCATCCTGAAGCTGAATTTGTTCAGCTCCAGATAAACTGGGCTGATTGGGAGAATCCTAAGGTACAGTCAAAAAAGTGCTGGGAAGTGGCAAGAAAACATAATAAGAAGATTATTGTAATGGAGCCTGTAAAGGGTGGACTCCTTTCTGATCCTCATCCTGAAGTAAAGAAGGTGTTTAAAGAAGCAGATCCTAATGCATCCCCTGCTTCCTGGGCTCTCCGTTTTGCTGCGTCTCTCGATGGTGTAATGACTGTATTATCAGGGATGAGCAACCTTGAGATGCTTGGTGACAACGTAAAGACCATGTGGAACTTCCAAGGACTCTCCAAGGTGCAGAAGGAGACTATTGAGAGAGCAAGAGAAGTATTTGATTCCCTCCCTTCAGTCCCTTGCACTAAGTGTGACTACTGTGCAAAGGTGTGTCCAATGGATATCGGTGTCAGCGGTTCCTTTGCCGCCTTAAACACTGTTCTTCTCTACAATAACAAAGAGAGGGCGAAAGAACAGTTTAAGGCACTTGTCACAAATAAAGGAAGAAAGTCCCCTGATAAATGTATAAAGTGCGGTAAATGCGAGGAGGCCTGCCCTCAGCATATTGCTATCAGAGAAAATCTGGAGAAGGCTACAGAAATACTCTTATAAGATTCTATGAATACTGGAAAAGTCATGTATACTTTCAAATGAAAGAAAACATACATGGTTTTTCTTTCGTAAGTGAAAATAACCTTTGCTATTCTTTCGTTTTAGATATATCCTCTTTATAAGGAGACTGAAATGAAAGATCTCAACTTAGGAATGTTCAAGCCTTATGACATCAGGACCAAGATAGATAAACTCTCAGACGAAAACCTTAATTCATTATCTCGTGCTGTTGCCGTCTATTATAAGAAAATACTTAAAGCTCAATCTGTAGTCCTCTCTAGAGACGCCAGACTTTATGCACCTAAAGTCGTAGAGAGTTTGAAAGACTCTCTTATAGAAGCAGGCATTGATGTATTATTGAATCCTCTTCCTATTTCAACTTGTCAATTCTATTACTCCTGTATGGAGAACCCTCTCTCGGGTGGAATTATGGTGACAGCTTCACATAATCCTGGTTCCTACATAGGTCTCAAGCTTATGGCTCCTTCTCTATTTCCTCTTGCAATGGGGTGTGGCCCTGAAGGGGGAATAACAAAGATAAAGGAAATATATCTCACTGAAGAAAAACCAGAGAAAGATAAAAAGGGTGAAGTGAAGATAATTAACTATCTGGATTCTTATATTTCATACTCCATGAAACTAGCTGGAGTGGAAGAAGGAAGCTTAAAGGGAATGAAGATTCTTCTTGAGTTCCTTTCTGGAAGTGCAGGAACGGAAGTGAGCATGGCCTTTGAGAGGGCAGGGGCTGAGATAGAAGCTAGAAACGTCGTGCCAAACGGCTTATTTCCTGGAGGTGACCCTAATCCTATAATCGAATCATCTATTGCTCCAGCTAGAAGTGCTATGAGAGAGGGAGACTTTGATATCGGCTTCTGTTTCGATGGCGACGGCGACAGACTGGATTTAATGTATAAAGACGGTAAACAGATTGTTCCAGGCTTGAATATGGCTTTGATCGCCCCAAAGCTATTGGATATATATAAGGGAGAGAAGAAAGACTTCTATGCCGATGTCAAGGCTATTCCTATCTCGTTATTGGAAATGGCTAAAAGCGGGGCAAAAATCCACATAATAAGAAATGGTCATTCCTTTATTAAAGCAAAGCTTAGAGAAAACTGTGATAAGGGATATTTTGCTTCAGAAGAAGAGTCTGCCCACTATTATATGAACTTTCCTTATGATATCAACGATCATACAAAAGGATATGCAGCAGTAGAAAATACTTTGTTCTTTGCTCTTTTGACGGCAAAAACATATAAAGAGAACCCTAAAGAGTACGAAAGAGTCCATAAGTTGGAGGAGAACCTCTTCAGAGAAAGAGAGTGGCCTCTTATCTGCGAAGATGCTCCTGAGAAAATGCCTGAATTAATGGACAGAGTAGAAAAGAGAATGAAGGAGCTGGGAGCCGTCATCATAAAAGAAATGGATGATGGAAGCGACCTTGACGCCACTCTTATGCGATTTAATCTCCCTGTCTCATTTGACGCTGGTACAAATCTTGATGGAGAGATATGGGCGCAGGTTGCTCAAAGAATAAGTAGAAGTGAAGATGCAATGTGTAGGTGGGAGGTCGTTTCAAATAGCAAAGAGGAGTGTGATAGACTAAACGGCGAAGTAAAGAAGATTACTGACGAGTATGTTAAAGCTGGATTAGCAAAGTATTGATTTGTAATGTATCATGTATCTATGGATATTAATGAAAGAAGAGAAGAGATATTAACAATACTTGCGGACAGAGAATATGTCACTGTAGAAGAATTCTCCAAAGTTCTTGGTGTAAGCGCCGTCACAATCAGAACGGATCTTACTTCATTGGAGGAAAGCGGGCTTTTAATCCGAACTCATGGTGGTGCCATGAAGAGCAGCATGAAGGGCGAAGCAAGGCTTATTTCCAATACAATGATTGAAAATGAAGTTGAAAAGAAAGCTATTGCAGAGAAAGCCGCATCTCTTATTAAGCCAGGGAACACCATAATCATTGATTCCGGTTCAACAACGATACATTTAATCGAACACTTGAAGGGAAAGAATATCACTGTGGTGACAAATAATCTTCTTGCCCTTGAAAAGTTAAAAAATGAAGATGACATCAAAATAATCGCATTGGGAGGAAGTTTAAGACGCGAATCTATGGGAACAGTAGGGCCATTGGCCGAGTTGGCAATAAAAGCTCTTAATGTGGATATTTATTTCATGGGCGCTGCGGCTTACGATAGATCATCAATATCTTCTTCCGACATTAGTGAATCTTCTTTAAAACGATATATGATGGAATCTTCCGATAAAGTTGTTTTTATTGCAGACTCATCAAAGTTCGGTAAAAAGGCCTTTTCTAATATCTGTTCCTGGCGTGAAGTAGATACTTTTGTCTCCGATAAACTTGACATGGACTTTAGGAAAGAACTGGAAGAAATGGGAGTGGAGGTTATTCCTGTAAATGAATAAAAAGGGAATATCCCTTGTGGGGGTGAAGAGTATAAAAGAGGTGGAAGAAATAAGAGAGAGATTCCCTGATGCATGGTTTGAACTCTCTTATATGTCTACTCCAGAATCTTTAAAAGAGACTCTTCCTTTAATAAAGGGGAGAGTCGCAAGTATACATCTTTTGGCCCCAGTCAGACCTTATTTCCCAAATCTTGCTTCTGACAACTCTTATCAGTGGTCTGAAACAGAGATATTGAAAGATGCTGAGAGAGCTTTGTCGTTGGGGGCAGAGAACTTGGTTCTGCACCCTGGATATTTAGTGGATGGTCTTGTTTCTCGAGATTACAAAACAAGGCTTTTGCAGCTGAAAAATCTTGAGATGGAAGAGTACATGGTAAATAAAGAAGAATCTGTAGCTTCTCCCAATTACATAGAGTCTCCTAGATATAAAGCTGCATTTTCAAAAATGGTGGAGAATTCTCTTAAACTTACGGAAAAGATCAGAGCCATGGGCTTATGTCTTGCTCTTGAGAATCTGAATCCAAGAACAGGGTACATGGTTTTGCATCCAGATGAAATAATATACTTGGCAAGTCTTGGCTTGGATTTATGTATAGATGTGGGGCACTTACAAGTAAACTCCGCCATCTTCGGATTTGATATTCTTTCACAAACGAAGCGTATATTAGACACCGGAAGAGTAAAGACGATGCATTTACACTCAAATCCATCTTGCCCTGGGCTATATAAAGATTCTCATAATAGTTTGGATAAGTTTCTGCCAGAAT